>VRUD01000031.1:0-2643 GCA_019456305.1 Cytophagales bacterium
GATTAAAACCTTGAAAATGGTAATCTTAAGATAATTTAATCATTATTAACAGGATGTCGAAAAGTATTATCATATTAGTTTGTTTGTGTATGATGTTTATTAAAAATGGCGTGGCACAATATTATTTTGAAAGAACTTATAGCACAATTAGGGGGCATTCAGTAAAGGAAACTTTAGATAAAGGTTATATTGTTTCTGCGGGAACTTCTGACTCATTAGGTACTCTTGGAATAAGGTTAATTAAAATCAATAAATATGGAGATGCGATATGGGTGAGAACATTCGGTGGAATGTATGAAGATTATGCAGGGGCTGTTATACAAAATAAAGATGAAAATTATTTAGTGGTAGGTTCAAAAGGAAATGCACCTGGCGGTTTTGGAGGAGATGTATGGCTTATCAAAACAGACAAAAATGGCAATTTACTCTGGGATAAAACCTATGGTTGGGGAGATGATGCCGGACTTTCTATCCAGCAAACCAATGATGATGGATATATATTGGGCGGTTGGACAACTGCAGGCGGCATACTCAGACTGTTTTTAATTAAAATAGATACATCGGGTGTTGTACAATGGCAAAAGAGATACGGAATAGGAACCTGGAGCACTCTTAATAGTGTAAAACAAACTCCGGATGGAGGTTATATAGTAGGTGGCGCTTTGGCTAAAAATACAGGAACGCTGGACGATGTATATGCGATGAAAACAGATAGCGCAGGGTTTATTCAGTGGTCAAAAACCTTTGATGGCGGTATGAGTTATTGGGATAATGGTTTTGCTATTGACTTGACAACGGATGGTGGGTATATTATTGCTGGATATAGTAATTATTATGATTGGCCGCCTTTTTCTAACCTTGACGGATTCGTTATAAGATTAGATGCAAGCGGCAATGAACTATGGCGCAAGACATTTGCATATAGTGGGCATGATTGGTTTAGGGCAATCCATCAACTACCTGATGGTGGGTATATTATAGCGGGAAGTAGTGATAAAGATGGAACAGGTAATACCGATATGTGGCTGCTTAGACTTGATGAAAATGGTGATAGCTTATGGTCAAGAAGATTTGGCGGAGGAGACGGTGATGATGCCTTGGATATGCAAATTACTAATGATAATGGTTATATACTTTGCGGCTCTACAAAAAGTTTTGCTACTGTAGGTATTAGAGAGGTATATTTAGTAAAAACCGATTGCTGGGGTTTTACAGATAGCTCCTACCAACCAACAGCAGATTTTAGCGTAGATAGTATCATTATTAATAATGTGTATTTCACTAATATCAGCGATAGCGCCTGCACATACAAGTGGTTTTTCGGAGATGGGGATAGCAGTATAATTGAAAATACTACGCATACCTATTTAGATACGGGCACTTATAGTGTAATGCTTATTGCTTATACGGCAGGCAGGAGTGATACGATGGTGAGGCAAGTGCAGATAACTAATGTAGTTAGTATAAAAGCAGTAAAAGGTATTAAAAATTGGGTAAAAGTTTATCCCAATCCAAATGACGGTAATATGCAAATAGATTATCAATTACACAAATGGCAGGAAGGAAAATTGATAATGTATGATATAATGGGTAAATTATTATTTACCTATAAACTTGTTAATGAAAAGAATACCCTTAAAATCAGCGAAAGCGCTTTGAGCTACGGATTATATTTTTATAAGATCGTTATTGATAATAATGTTGTTAGTACTGATAAATTGTTAATTATTAAATGATACCACAAAAAATCATGAAAAGATTATTTTTTTTCCTTACAAAAAATTGTAATCGTTAAATAATAAAGAATTGAAAATGCTTAAAAATAAATTCAATATTGTCCTGCTAATAATTTTTTGTTTTCCCTTTACCGGCTATTCTCAATCAGTTAGTGATACAGTTTTTTGGACAGGGGGATGGTGTAGCTTATGTGCAGGGCCTATTGGTAATTATCAATGTTATGCTTGTGCTTTTGGATGCCCTGTTTGGAATTCATCACAAAGATCGTTTTCAGACCCGGTTCCTGTCGGTAATATTGTAAATAGAGTGAATGTTACACTTTATTATGCTAATTGTGGAAGTTCAAATTATATAACGCTCAAACTAAATGGTATCGTTATTGATACCGCCTTTGCTCCAGGTGCATGCAATTGCGGAGATTGCTATACTGTTACTTTTTCCAAAACTATATGCGACTTTCCGAATTATATCTACGGAGGTACTAATTATATAATACTGAACTCTGCCGATCAATTTTGTATTAGTATGGCAGTTATCACTTTGGATTATGGGATTTCTCTTTCAGATTCCATCATAAATGTTAGCGCCTGTAATGGAGCCAGTGATGGGAGCGCAGATTTAATTGTTTTGGGAGGCACGCCACCTTATACATATAGCTGGTCTACAGGAGATGCTACTCAGGATATAACAGGAATATCTGCAGGAACCTATACAGTAACGGTTACAGACTCTAATGAGTGTACAGCAGATGATACTGTAACTATATCCGAACTTCCTGCTTTACCGCTTGATATAGGATCCGATACATCAATTTGTTCTGGTGATACCCTCACCTTAGATGCCGGAAGTGGATATTCATCCTATTTGTGGTCGGATAGTTCTACCAGTCAAACAATAACAATTAAT
>VRUD01000031.1:2743-40937 GCA_019456305.1 Cytophagales bacterium
CAAGATAGCTCCATTGATCAAACTTATAATGTAATTGCAACAGGTCAATATTTTGTAAAGGTTACAGACGCCAATGGGTGTACAGCAGATGATACTGTAACTATATCCGAACTCCCTGCTTTACCGCTTGATATAGGCTCCGATACATCAATTTGTTCTGGAGATACCTTCACCTTAGATGCCGGAAGTGGATATTCATCCTATTTGTGGTCGGATAGTTCTACCAGTCAAACAATAACAATTAATAGCAGCGATACAATATCTGTTCACGTAATAGATACCAATGGCTGTTTAACTGCTGATACAATATTTATTACCGTTAACCCAAATCCCGCTTTGAATCTGGGCAATGACACATTTTTCTGTCAAGGCAATACATTTATCTTAGACGCAGAAAATCCAGCGGCAAGCTACCTGTGGCAAGATAGCTCCATTGATCAAACTTATAATGTAATTGCAACAGGTCAATATTTTGTAAAGGTTACAGACGCCAATGGGTGTACAGCAGATGATACTGTAACTATATCCGAACTCCCTGCTTTACCGCTTGATATAGGCTCCGATACATCAATTTGTTCTGGAGATACCTTCACCTTAGATGCCGGAAGTGGATATTCATCCTATTTGTGGTCGGATAGTTCTACCAGTCAAACAATAACAATTAATAGCAGCGATACAATATCTGTTCACGTAATAGATACCAATGGCTGTTTAACTGCTGATACTATATTTTTAATAGTTTATCAAGTTTTTACAACTAATGATTTGGCCAGCATTTGTCAAGGGGATAGTATAGTTTTAGGAGGTGCATATCAAACAACCTCAGGAACTTATTATGATACCTCAATTACAATAAATGATTGTGATAGCGTAATTGTAACTACCTTAATTGTAAATTCATTACCCTTCATTACAAACATTATTGATACACCTATGCAAGGCAACAATAATGGAGCAATAAACCTGACAGTTACCGGTGCTACACCGCCTTATGCGTTTTTGTGGGATAATGGAGATACCACTGAAGATATTGATAGCTTAGTAGCAGGTACTTATCAGGTTGTGGTTACAGATTCATTGGGCTGCATTGATTCAGCAAGTATAGAAGTATTAGAAATAACAGGTATTATACAATCTTCATTAATAAATATCGACTTAAAAATTTACCCCAATCCTAATAATGGTAATTTTCAAATAAATTATCAAATACCTGCAAAGCAAGATGGAGCATTCGTAATTTATGATGTAATGGGCAGGAAATTAAAAACCTGGCAATTAGCAGGTGGTAAAAATAAGCTTTATATTACAGATATAAAATTGAATAATGGATTATACTTCTATCAGGTAATTGTAAATGATGGGGTAATAAAATCAAATAAATTATTGGTCATTAAATAAATTTATTAATACATTATCTAAAATCGTAAATTCTTTAATAATATTTCTCCCTAAAAAATGTCAAATAACTCTCCACATCTTTTGCCTGGTAAAATAAAGGAAAATTATCATCTGTGATCACAAATAGTTCATAATGAACATCTTTGTATTGTTTCAAGGGCGAATTATTTCCTTTATGGATGTTAAGATAATTTAGCGCTAAATTTTTATTACTAAATTCTTTAACCATGACTATGAACAAAGTATCGTTTAAAATGATATGCTTTGTTTTTAGGGCATCTGTTTCATAATAGGTTGTGTTATAATCAGAAAATTTAGTTAATATTTCATTATAAGACAAATTATCAGGAAATATTGCTACAAAAAAGTGTACTTTTTCAAGATCTTCAAAATAATTTATCTTCAATTTCTCTTCAATTTCTTCATTGACGACAGGGTTTCCTGAAATGTAATCGTTACAGGCTTTTAACAACTGTTTTGCGTAAGGGATCAAATTGCTTGATTTATACGCTGTGATGAAGCTTATCAATGCATTTTTGTATCTCAACGTATTATGTGTTTTTCCCAAAATTATAGCTTTTAATAAGATGATCCTGTCTTCGAAGTCACTATCAGGATATTTTGACAGGATATCATCCAAGGAGGCATTTGCCTGTGCATAATGTCGTATTTCATATTGTAGGTATGCAGATTTATAAAGTACTTTTACCTTTTCGTTGGCTATTTTATATACTTTCATGTAATCAGGATTTTTAATGATCTTTGCATAGAGTGACTTGGGAAATACACCGAGAATAATTTCTTTATACTTTTCAGACTGCTCTTCGTCAAGCTCTTTGTAAAGTATATGAAGTATATAGATCACTTCTACTGCATATTCATTATCAGGGAATCTTTTTAAGAGCTCTTTATAGGTTTTGATAGCATTTAGGGGTTCTTTGAGTTTTAAATTATAAATGTTTCCTAATTTATAATATGCATCTATGATCCTTTTATTAGATGCTTCAAGCTGCTCCACAGCGAAAGGGATGTTGTCATACATATCTTCTTTTTTTAGTCTTCCTTTACTGATGTCGTCTCCACTTTTTTTATTTGACATTGTACCAGAACCCTTATTATCAGGATCATCAAACGATAGTAATGTTTGCTTATTAGACCTTCTCCAGTTATCTTCTAATTTGCGGTTTCTCCATTTTGTTAAAAACTCCTGTTGCCCAAGGCTCATTGCACCTGGATTATAAAAATACCATTTGCCGCTGCTGCCGGCAGATGTATTGGGGTTGTTAAAGTTTTGCCATTGTGATCCCGATCCCGACATGTCGGGAGGGCTGTTTTGAGATTGTTGCTTCTTTTCAAGTTCTTTTTTCCTTTTTGCTTCATTTATTGCAATAATTTCATTAAGATATTTACTCAGCTTTGTAGTATCCATTTTGGCTAAACGCTGCAAACTGTCTTCCGTATAAATAATATTTATTTGCTCTACGAATTCTTCAAGCACTTTTTGCCTTTTTACTATGGCTTCATAATCTTCAGCGTTTTTATCCAGCGTGGCGATGGTGCTATCATAATAAGCCTTGGCAAGCTCATATTTTTGCAGGTTTTCAAAATGAATTTCACCCATTTTTAAATATGAATATGCTTTTTGATTGGCATTAGCAGTGCTAGCCCTGATGGACTCTTTAAGATATGTAATGGCTTTGAGGATATTATTTTGCTTCAACTCAAACTGTGCCATTTCATAATATATCTTGTCTCTGTATTCAACGTTTTTACTATCCCTGAGCAGTTTTTTGAAGTACTTTTGTATTCTTTTGATATCATGTGTTTTTGCGAGTTCGTAAACTTGTGCCATATAAAGCCTGGCATAAAATGTCAACTCGTAAGGTGGGTTATTTTTGAGCGTTGACCTGTAATGGAAGTATGCCTCATCGTCAGATCCCAATTTTTGATTGATTTGGCCAATAATAAAATGTATTCTGCCCTTTTTCTCTCTCTTGCCAATTAATGGTAAGGCTGAGGTTAAGTTTTTAATCACTTTTTCATAATCCGCTCTATTAAGGGGGGTAGGGGGGTGTTCAGCCAGCTTTTTGTGTAAGAAGGCTTTTGTCAGGTATAGCTCTCTGCTGTTATGTTTGTTTAATTTATCTTTTTCAATATGTTCGATTACCGCAAAGCAATTGTTGTATTCTTCAGTATGAATAAAAACTTGTATGAGCAAGATCAATGCCTGGTGTTTTGCATCATCATCTTCACTTTGGGTGTTCACATACTTAAAGGTGGTAATAGCATTTTCATAATCTTGCTTGTAGATCCTTGCCCTTCCTACAAGAATATAACAATCATCCACCCATTTGCTGTTCTTATGCCATTGGATAGGTAGTGAAGCTTTTTTGATGCAATCTTCAAGTAGGGGACTAATATTACTTATAGTGCCAGACTCAATTTCAGGAAATACCTCTAATACCCGGTTGAAATCATCATTGCGGTTATTATAAATAATTACTTCAGCCTCTTTCATTTTTTCTTTGGCAATAAAATAAGCATTATACCTGGCAGTGGTATTATGATATGCCTTGCTGATCATGTTATGTCTTTCTGAAGAACAGGAAAAAGCAAGAACTGAAATTAAGATAAAGTAAAATGAAAATTTATAAACCATAACTAACAAACGAATAAACTAACAACTAATTATAGGAGGCTTTGCAAAATTCAATTGAAAACAAAAACTCTAATTTTAATCATTTTATGAAATTATGTTCTACTTTTGTATTTTATTATGCCAAAGCAAAGAAAAACACTCTCTAATTGGTTAACGAATAGTTATTTACTGATCATTCGTAATAAGGAGAATTTTGCTGAAAAAACTACCATTAGTTTCAATTATGCAAAATTAATCGTTTTTGTGGTAATTTTAATCAGTATTTTGTCATTTATCAGCTTTTATTTAACAACCACTATTCTTGCAAAATGGTTTGATCCAAGATACGAACAAATTCAAACAAACAAAAAGTTGTTCTTCTTATCTTTTGCCGTGGATTCATTGGCTGAAGAATTAAACAGAAGAGATCAGTTTATTATGAGCATTAAGAAAATGATTGATGGAGAATTTGATACATTAGAATCCGGTAATAGTCTGAGTTATGAATCTTATACATCTACATCTCCTGTTATTAAGGAGATTGATCTTGATTATGTATCTCCGGTAGATTCTCAATTAAGAAGGGAATTTGAAAATGAAAATTATGATCTGGTATCTTTTCAAACTTATGAGCAGCATTCACTCTCTGATATTTTCTTTTTTTTGCCTTTAGATGGTATTGTATCTTCTGGTTATGATTTAAAAAATGGCCATCAGGGTATAGATATTGTTGCAAAAGAAAATGAACCTGTAAAATGTACTGCTGATGGTACGGTTATTCTCTCCTCATGGACAGATGATTCAGGTAATGTGATTGCTGTGCAGCATCGAAGCAATTTAATATCAATCTATAAACATAATTCGGTTTTATTAAAAAAAGTTGGTAACTTTGTGCGGACTGGTGAAATAATAGCCATAATTGGAAATACTGGCGCACTTACTTCAGGCCCTCATTTACATTTTGAACTGTGGTTTGATGGGAGTACAGTAGATCCAGAAGAATTTATTTTATTTTAATTGCAACATTATAGAACGAAAACCGTAGATTATAACCTTTCACACTAATTCACTAATTGGTGCAGGTGTGGAAGCAAAATTAAAATCTAAAATTAAAGAAGCTATGTTTGGAAACGAAGAAAAAGAATCTAAAAAAGAGTTGAAGGAATACAGTAATTCCAGCAACATCATTGGAAAAGGCACGGTAATAGAAGGTAATATCTCAACATTTGGCAATATTCGCATTGAAGGTAAAATTCTGGGCAATATTAAGACAAAGTCTAAAATTGCGCAGGGTGAATCTTCTGTTATTGATGGCAATATAGTAGCCCAAAATGCAGAGCTGGCTGGTGATATTAAGGGCGTTATTGAGGTTACTGATCTTCTTGTTTTGAAACCTACTGCCATTATTAACGGGGACTTAATTACTAATAAACTGGTAATTGAAGCCGGTGCATCATTTAATGGTAAATGTAAAATGGGTGCCGTGATCAAAGATATAAAGATTGGCGAAACCGGGCAGCAGGAAGATAAAGTCAAAGAAATCAAAACGGCTTAAAAGATTGTGTTCAGGTACTAAAGTGTTTACGTAGATCGTTAAGAACACTGGAATACATTATTGCGTAGCCGATATCCGGTATTAAGTTTCAAGCGGATAAATACTCTGTGGTTTATCCGTTGAGAGAACTACTGTCCTGCTTTTATTGAAAACCAAATCAACATCTCCCAGGAGTTCGTTTAACAGCTATATAAAATATTCCGGCCTGGCTTTTCAGATGCTTGCAGTGATCTTGGTAGGGCTTTATGGGGGTATTAAGCTGGACAAGTATCTAGAATTGCAATTCCCTGCATTTACCTTGGTTTTTACTTTATCAGGGGTGGTGGTATCCATGCTATGGGTGATCAAAGATGTGCTGAGAGGGAAATGAGTTTTAATATGGATATATTTATTACCCTCCCGATTTCTTTTCCCTCTTCCTTTCATGCTCAATAAGCAGTATCTTTCTTAAGCGAAAAGATTTTGGGGTTACTTCAACATATTCATCTTCTCCAATATATTCCATAGCTTCTTCCAATGAGAACTTTATTGCCGGAACTATTGACACTTTTTCATCTGAACCCGCAGCTCGCATATTAGATAGTTTTTTAGTCTTGATCACATTTATAACAATATCATCTTGCCTTGTACTCTCTCCTATCACCTGACCTGCATATATTTCTTCATTTGGATCAATGAAGAATTTACCCCTGTCTTGCAGTTTATCAATGGAATACGCAATTGATGTTCCTGTTTCCATCGCTATTAAAGCGCCATTTCTTTTACTCTGTATCTCACCTTTCCATGGCTCATACCCATTAAACCGATGTGAGACCACAGCTTCCCCTTCGGTAGCAGTTAATACAGGATTGGTAAGTCCGATGATACCCCTGGCTGGTATTTTGAATTCAAGATTTATCCTGTCGCTCTTTTTCACAATATTCAGAATATCGCCTTTACGCTTGGTAACGATCTCTATGACTTTACCGGAAAACTCTTCCGGCACATTGACATTTAACAGTTCTATCGGTTCATGCTTAAATCCATCTATTTCTTTTATCACCACCTTGGGCTGGCCTAATTGCATCTCATACCCTTCTCTCCTCATAGTTTCTACCAGGATAGATAAATGAAGAATGCCTCTGCCATAGACCATCAATTTATCAGGTGAATCTGTTTCTTCCACTTTTAATGCAAGGTTCTTCTCCGTTTCTTTAAACAGTCTTTCTCTGATATGCCTTGATGTAACAAATTTCCCTTCCTTACCAAAAAACGGTGAGTTGTTAATGGTGAATAGCATACTCATAGAAGGTTCATCTATTGAGATTGGTTTTAAAGCTTCGGGTTCATTAAGATCAGCAATGGTATCGCCAATGTCAAAGTTTTCAAGTCCCATTATGGCTGCTATTTCACCGGAATTAACTTCTTCTTTGGTTTTTTCTTTTCCTAATCCTTCGAATAGATAAAGTTCTTTGACAACTGATTTTTGGATTTGACCATTTCTCTGAACAATAGAGACCTGGTCTCCCATTTTAATGCTTCCTCTATGTACTCTTCCTACAGCGATTCTCCCTGTATATGACGAGTAATCCAATGAACTGATCTGTAATTGCAAAGTTCCGGGATTCTCTTTAGGTGGGTCAAAATATTCAATAATAGTATCTAACAACCAGGTAACATCATCAGTTGGTGTTTTCCAGTCGGCTCCCATCCATCCCTCTTTTGAAGAACCGTAAACAGTTGGAAAATTCAGTTGCTCTTCTGTAGCATCAAGAGAAAACATCAGATCAAAAACGAGGTCATTTGCCTCTTCCGGGTTACAATTTGGTTTATCAACTTTATTAATTACTACTATAGGTTTTAAACCCAGCTCTAATGCTTTTTGCAAAACAAATCGTGTTTGTGGCATGGGCCCTTCGAAAGCATCGACAAGTAACAGCACCCCGTCAGCCATATTTAAAACACGCTCTACTTCTCCTCCAAAATCTGAGTGGCCGGGAGTATCGATAATATTAATTTTTACTTCTTTATACCGGACTGATACATTCTTGGATAAAATAGTGATCCCCCTCTCTCGTTCCAGATCATTTGAATCCAGGATCAAATCCTGCACTTCCTGATTTTCCCTGAACAATTCCACCTGGTGTAGAATTCTATCTACCAAAGTCGTTTTTCCGTGGTCAACATGTGCTATAATGGCAATATTTCTTATATCCATAAATCAATTTTCCTTTCTATTTCCTGTTCAGCTACCGTTTGAAAAACAAGAACCCAGTGCCCAGAACCCAGAGCCAAGTAAAACCTTTGTACATTGGTTAGATTCCGGGTATTGCTTTTCTTGTCCCAAGTAATATATCATTACCACTTTTTGATGAAAAATGAAGTTTAAGGGAAAATCCTGTAAATGTCCTTCCTGTGAGCCACTCTTTCAACAATTATCAGATGGTTCTTTTTGTCAAGAGAAATGCCCATGCGGTAATTGCCAATTCTGATTTTATATTTGCCTGGATAACCGCTCATTTTTTCTAAAAAGCCAAGGGAAAAAGGATTATCTGTTTGAGGTAGTTCCTGAAAAACAATTGTTTCAATCCTTTGTTGAATCTGTTGAGGCAAATAATGAAGTTCTTTCAGGAATTTTTTCTTGAATTCCACTGTCCACCTCATCTGGCTTTTTTCTTTAAGGATTTATAAAATTGTTTTGCTTCCTGTAAAGTGAGCGATTTTTCTTCCTTTACTTCATCCATCAATTTTGCGAGTCCAAAATTTTCTATTACTTCTTCCATTCTGTTAAAATCATCCACAGGAATCTGCACCGCAATTTTTTTTTGGCTTTCATCAACAATGTAATTTTTTCGTATTTGTAACATATTGAATTATTGAGTTTAAACAAACTGTCATTTTCTACATTTGTTCTGCAAAGATAATGGTTAATTTATATTTTTTGTATTGTTTTACCGAAAACTCGCTCCATGCCTTGGTGATTTCATCGGTAAGGATGGCATATTCCTGCCCTTTCTTTACGCCTCTGTTATCCCCTTCATCGGTAAGTTCTTTTCTTACTTCAATGCTTTTGAGCCGTTGGTTAATCCATTCTTTGCTGTATCCTTTTTTGAGGTAGGTTTCCATTAATCGGTCAATGCCAATTTCAGGGTCTTCAATCTCATCAATTCGTTCACGGGCAACTTTTGCTATCCATAGTTTAAATGGTTCGGCTTTGGGTGAAGGAATAGATTGAATCAAACGAAAGAGTTGTTCTGTATCAGCTACATCGGTTTTGTAAAATTTGCCATCGGTTGATTGCATTTTCAGTTGGTTACAACTTGTAACCAACTGGCTTCCTTCTTTAATTAGCCGGTGTTTCAGCACCTTCCAATAATTGTTTGGGTTGGGGCTATCGGTTAAAATGCCAATAACATCAACAATTGAAAAATACCACTTTTCTTTGTTGTCGTCCCATAGGGACCGCACTTGTTTCTGCTCAAATAATTTTATGCTTGTTTTTTCAGCCATAACGTATTATTTAAATTGGTAAAAATCTTTGGTTACTTTTTTTTCTTCTTCGGTGCAAGCAAAATCTTTGTCGTTCAATGTAGAAAGGTTTACATACAGTTGGTTCTTATCAAGTAGCTCGCAAAGGTGTTGTTTCTGTTCTTTGAGTGAAAGGGCTTTAAATTCTTCTATATGTTCTTAATTGTCGGGGGCAAATGTACTGTTAATTGGTTATAATTCTTTCTGCTTTTTTCATTTTTCTGTGTCAATGAGCTACGAATTTTTATGTTATAACGAAATTGTCAAATTGGTACTCTTTTTTTGTGCGGAGGGGGCAAGCTTTTGGCAAGTTTTGGCTCGTGTGGGTGGTTTTTGAGCGACTTGCCAATGTGTATGACTGCGAAGCGTAGGCTATGTATTCTGTCAATTTTCATTAAGCTGCTTTAGTTTGATATAAATGTTTTTGAAATTCTATAAACAGTGTACTGATTTTTGAAACATCACCCAATACTTCTTTAGCATCTTCCAATGATTGATATTTATTTATTAGCAAGATTGGTAATTTTTCCTGGTCAAGTTCTTCAACTCCTGTTTCAATGTACTTGCTCAATACAAATTCTATAAATTCCTTTTGCTTGTCGTTAAGTAATGCAAAAATAGTAGCTTGGGCTGCTGCAACTCTTGCTTCTCGCGTTATCGGTTTTATGTCGCTGTTAAATACATATTCCAATACATCAAACAAGTCGCTTTTTTCTGCGTCAATTAGTTTTCTAAGGGTATTCAGTTCTTCTTTACCAAAACCTGCTTCGTCTAATTTTTCAAGCAATGTTTTTCTTGTCATTGGATGGCTCCAAATTATTCGCAATTCATCTTCGCTTTTAAAAAAGTCAGGAAGCGCTCCAAATAAATTATGTAAAAATTCTTCTGCCGAAATGGGTCTGCCGTCTGCACTCCAAAACGAAGTGGCAATCATGTGCTGAATTTCTCTTTCCTTTCCATCACGCAGTTTCACCTTTACTTTTTTTGGACAAACACAAGGGTATTGACCACATTTTGCACAAGGTTTTGGTGGTTCTTTTTCGCATATACAAGGACGTTGACCGCAAACTTTGCAAGGTTTTGGTGGTGTCTTTTCACAAACACAAGGTATTTCTCCACAGTATTGACAAGGGTCCTCTTCAACCGGTTCTCCATCCCATTCGGGGTCAGAAAATCGTTGATAAGCATCTACAAAATCGTAAATAGTAAAAAAATCTTTCCCATCAAATAATCGTGTGCCTCTACCTATTATTTGTTTAAACTCAATTATTTGGTTGACCGGTCGCATTAAAACAATGTTGCGAATATTTCTTGCATCTACGCCTGTTGAGAGTTTTTGCGATGTAGTTAGAATGGTTGGAATTAATTTTTCGTTATCTTGAAACTCACGTAAAAACTGTTCCCCTATTTCTCCGTCATTGGAAGTAACACGAACACAATAATTTGGGTCTTGACTTTTTTTGTATTGATTCACCAAATCACGAACTGCGGCTGCGTGGTCTTGTGTAGCACAAAAAATAATTGTCTTTTCATTCTGATTGACTTCGTCCATATATATCTGAACTCGTTTTGCCTCTCTTGCCTTAATTTCAATAATTTTATTAAAGTCAGGTTCTATATAAAGTTTGCCTTCTTCAATTTCACCTTCAATAATATCATCATCGCTTATGTAGATATAATCGTCAATCGTTGTTTTGATGCGTTTTACCTTGAATGGCGTAAGGAAACCATCGTTAATGCCTTCTTTGAGCGAATAGATATAAACCGGCTCACCAAAATATTTGTATGTATCTACATTGTCTTTACGCTTGGGTGTAGCAGTAAGCCCCAATTGAACGGCAGGCGAAAAATAGTCTAAAATCCCTCTCCAGTTTCCTTCGTCATTGGCTCCGCCACGGTGGCACTCGTCAATGATGATAAAGTCAAAATAATCCTTGGGGTACAGACCAAAATTATAGCTTATCGTTTCATACGCTACATGCGGTTCCGCAGCCAAGAGTATTTTGCCTTGTTCTTCTTCCTTATTTTTAGCCGGTATATTCGTCATAAATGACTGAAAAATGGTAAAAAAGATACTGCCGTTGGTGGGCACTTTCCCTTTTTTCTTAATCTCTTTGGGTTTTATGCGAACCATTGCATCTTCGGGAAATGCCGAAAAAGCGTTGAATGCTTGGTCTGCTAAGATATTTCGGTCAGCGAGAAATAATATTCTTGGTCGCCTGCCTCCGTCACGGTTTAAGTTCCATCGGGTTTGAAACAGTTTCCATGCAATTTGAAAAGCAATAGCTGTTTTTCCTGTTCCTGTGGCGAGGGTTAATAAAATACGGTCTTTGTTTTGAGCAACTGCTTCTAATGCGTTTTTTATGGCAATTTCCTGATAATAGCGCAATTGCCAGGTGCCACTTTTGTCTTCAAAGGGAACGGCAGCAAATTTTTCCCGCCATTCGTTCTGGTCGGAATAGGTTTTGTTCCAAAGTTCTTCAGGAGTGAGGTAATCAGTTACCAAACCTTCGGCACCGGTTTTCATACAGATGCTGTAAATTTCTTTTCCGTTGGTGGAGTAGGTTGTTTCTAATTTTAACTTTTCTGCATATTGTTTTGCTTGTGCCACACCTTCGCCAACTTCATCGTCATTGCTTTTTGCTTCAACAACAGCCAGTTTTATGCCTTTATAAACTAAGATGTAATCTGCAATTAATGGCTTCGTTCTCCCGCCACCTGCTTGTATTCTACCATCTGTAATTTTACAAACGTCTCTTTCACGAAGGATTTTAGAATTTTCCACAACTCCCCAACCACAAGCTTTTAGCTTTGGGTCTATTAGTTCTGCTCTTGTTTCCGCTTCGTTCATGATTTAATAATTATTGAATTACTATTTCTTCTGTTAAATCTATTTTTCTCAAAAGGTATTCAATACTTAGCATATCAAAATTCGGATTTCCAGATATAAATTTAAGCAATTTAAAAAAAACATTATTGTTTTCGGATGTATCGAACTTAGATTTCACAAGAGAATGCTCCTCACCTGTTTGCTCATCCCTTTCAATTAAACGCTTAGATTTATCTTCTGGCAAGAAATTATTGTACATCAAAACGAAAAGAGCTTCGAGGTGGATAAAAGCTCTTATTTTATCATTATCAATTCCTTTTGGGATCAAAACTGAAAATTCTGTAATTAAATCTTGTGGAGTAAATATTTTTAATTTAATCTTATCGTAAAAGTCTTTGTGAAAACTCTTTAAAAAGATAAGCACTAAATATAAGCCAGGAAAAAGATATTGATTTTCTTTAAAAAAGATAAGTCCGATGCGGGCATGTGCAAATACTTTTTCTTGCTGCCTGAGCGTTATATTTGCTTTTTCGAACAGGGGTGATGCTATTGCAATAAAAGAATTTTTATCGTTCACAAATTCGCTAATTTTTTTTCTATTTTCCGAATAAAAAAAAGTATTAAATTCAAAGTAGTCAAATAAATAATTACAAAACTCTTTTGTATTTGGTTCAGGAATTGAATACTCAACATCAATAAAGCGTCTTAAATATTCATCAGCATTAATTCTATCATTTCCATATACTCCCTTTACGGCATGGCATAACTGTGTTTTATCAATAGAGAGTACAAACACAATCCCGGAAACAGAAAAGAAATGTTTTATTTTTTCTAAAAGTTCAACTGCATAATTAGGGCGGCATCTATCTAATTCGTCAATAATAAATATGATTGGCTTATTATCCGTGGAATCTTTAATAAATTGTTCCAGACTTATTTTGAATTCTTTAAGTCCTTTTTTCTTTTGAGTATAATCTCTAATTTCTTCATCAAGAATTTCAGTAGCTCCTTTGGCAGTATTTTCAATTAGATCAACCAATACTTTAGTATCTATATATTTTTCAGCGAGCGCTTTTAGTAATTGCGGAAGGATGTTTTTTGTTAATACAGCCCCTTTTTCAATCAATGATTTAAAAGCTTTCTTAGTTTCCTTTTTGGTCAATAAATTTAATTCTGACATTATTGCTACTAAAGGATTAGCATCAAAATCATTTTCCCAAGCATTAAAATATAAAGTTTTATAACCCTTCGAGTTCAGTTGTTGCTTCCACATTTTCACAAATGTAGTTTTGCCTGTACCCCATTTATTATTAATTGCCAAAACAAAGCCATCCTGATAATTTTTAACAATTCCAGTAAGAGTATTCGCATATTTTTCTCTGTCTAATTTGCAATTGGAAAATGGTGCTGCTTCATTTATCTCAATTTCGATATGCTTTATTTTCATACAAGAATATTTATTTCTGATTTCATTAATTCTCCACTAAACGCCTTCTGCAAAATCGATTTTTTCAATTCTTCCAAATCTTCTATTTTTTGCTGATAAATAGCTTCTAATCTTTTGGTTTCGGTTGAGAGTGTTTCGAGTTTATTAACTATAATTTGTTGTTCTTCTAAAGATGATATTGGAATTGGATATGTCTTTAATTTGGTTCCGTTGATGTTTGCTTGATTTACACTTGATATAACAACTGTTTTGCCATAATCCATTGCCATTTCACTATTCAAATAGTAGTTTAAATAATCAGCATCTAATAAATTTTCTTTTCTGTGAATACGTATTAAATATCCTGCAAAAATTGCAGGCATTTCGCCTTTATATATCGCTGTTTTACCCACCAATTCTGGGCTATTTGTTCTATTAAATAAAACATCGTTATATTTTAGCAAATATTTCTTGTTATCTTCATCATTATCCGAATACACAAGATTATCCCAAGTAAATCTACCATTTTGAATATTGCCCATTCTTAATACTGGTAATTTCCCTTCGGGTTTTGATTTTGAAGATGAACCATATTCTACTCTTTCACAAACTGCACTTAATGGGATTTTTTTCCATTTTTTATCAGATAACACCCCTTGCAAATAACTCTCAAAAAGTTCTTTGGTGTTTTTGAGGTTTTGTTCGGCATTGGCTTTTGCTTTTGCTATGGCGGTAAAGGCTTGGTCTAAAATGGCTACAATTCGTTTTTGCTCGCTTAAAGATTTAGGGTATCTTATTCCGATATTTCTAAAAGCAGGAACATCAAGATTTTTTTGTGCAGTTCCTCTTGCAAGTGAATATATGTGGTCGTTCAGATAAAGCATTTGCAAGTTCAGAAAATCTTGCAAAATCTCTTTTGTGTTTTTGGGCTTAACAGTTAACCCACTATCATTAAGAAAAAATTCACCTTCAATAAATCGGGCACATTGTTCTGACATTGCAAATCTTGCCACAACTAAACAATTTTCTCTATTGGATTTGTCCATAAAAAATGTTGCCCCACCACCACCATAAACGGGATAAGTTGTTCCTCCATCTCTTTTATTGACCACCCTTGTTCCGTATTCAATTTCACAAGCATAATCAAGTTTTTTTATTTCCCAACCTTGTTTCATATCATTCATTCTCAATATTCTTAATATTGGGTTTATCTAAAAGTTTGTTGGCATTTTTGGCAGTTACAATTGGTTTTCCTGTTTGTTTTTCAATTTCCAGTCTTGCTTTTTTAGCAGCATTACCACCTTTACGGGCAATATCCTTATTTTCTTCCAATCCTTTTGGTCTCTTTTCTTTTGATATTTCTTTAGTAGAAGCTTCTGCTAACATATTCAAAACCAGTTCAAGGTTGCTCATATTATCTCGCAAGTTTTCTTTTTTAAGCCCTTTTAGTTTTTTGTAATTTTTTACGGTTTTATCTGCCCAGGCTTTGGTAATTTCATTGGTTAAAATAGCGTATTCCAAACCTTCTTTCATCCCTCGTTCTTGCCATTCGTCAGTCAGTTCTTTTCTGACTTCTATGCTTTTTAATCGCTGGTTTATCCATTCTTTGGAATATCCTTTTCTAAGGTATGTTTCCATAGCACGGTCAAAAGCCAATTCGGGGTCTTCTGTTTCTTCAATTCGCTGGTAGCCCACTTTTGCCAACCATAATTTAAAAGGTTCTGCTTTTGGCGATGGAATAGATTGGATTAGGCGTAAAAGTTGTTCTGTGTCAGCAATATCAGTCATTCTCATTTTTCCATCTTTGGCAAGCATTTTCAAACGGTTACAATTTGTAACCGTTTCATTTCCTTCTTTTAAAAGCCTGTGTTTTAATACTTTCCAGTAATTTCTTGCACCTTGAAAATCTTTTTGTTCTGTTAAAATTGCAATAACATCAATAATTGAAAAATACCAAAGTTCTTTTTCCTCGTCCCAATGGGTTCTTACAGCTTGCTTTTGGAATAATTGTATTTTATCTTCTTTGCTCATATTAGTTCTTTTATGGATTTTAAAATTGTGGCACTTTCTTCATCCAGGTACTTAATCTCGTTCAAAATTTCTTTAGGTTGGCGTAATGGAGTTTCTTCAGGTGTATTGGGGTTTTTGGCAGAAAGGTCGAAAGTATTTTGGTCAATGTCTTTTATATTTACTGCCCAGGAGTTTTCGCTTTCGACTTGTGTTTTTTGCAGTGCTACAAAGTCTGCCAAATCTTTTTCATTCAGAGGGTCTGTTTTCCCAAGGTTTCTGTTCAAATTCAGTTGGTAAAACCATGTTTTTTTAGTGGAGCTTCCTTTTTCAAAAAACAGTACAACCGTTTTTACCCCTGCACCTGTAAATGTTCCGCCCGGCAAATCCAAAACCGTATGTAAGTTGCAATTTTCTAAAAGCAGCTTTCGCAAACTAATAGAGGCGTTATCGGTATTGCTCAAAAAGGTATTTTTAATAACAACACCTGCTTTTCCGTCCGCTTTCAGGATTTTAACAAAATGTTGCAAAAACAAACTGGCGGTTTCACCGGTTTTTATCGGAAAGTTTTGTTGTACTTCAGCACGTTCTTTTCCACCAAATGGTGGATTTGCCAATACTACATCGTAACGGTCTTTTTCTTGTATGTCGGCAAGGTTTTCGGTAAGTGTATTAGTATGCACAATATTGGGGGCTTCCACACCGTGCAAAATCATATTCATAATACCAATAATGTAAGCCAATGATTTTTTTTCTTTACCGTAAAAGGTTTTTTTCTGTAAAGTAGTTACATCAGATGTGGAGAGTTTTTTGCTTTTCGTTAAATAGTCAAAGGATTCAACCAAAAAACCTGCTGAACCTACCGCACCATCGTAAATGGTATTCCCTATTTCAGGAGCTACCACTTTAACAATGGTTTTAATCAAAGGTCGTGGAGTGTAATATTCGCCACCGTTACGCCCTGCATTGCCCATATTTTTGATTTTGCCCTCATACAAATGGCTCATTTCGTGCTTTTCTGCGTGGGTTCTAAAACGGAGTTCGTCAATATGGTTTACTACTTCACGTAGGTTGTAACCACCTTGAATTCTATTTTTCAGTTCGCTAAAAATCTCTCCAATTTTGTATTCAATTGTATTGGCGTTTTCGGCATCAGTTTTAAACTTTTTGAGATAAGGGAAAAGCTCGTTATTCACAAAGTCGGTAAGGTCATCACTAGTTAAAGCATTGTGGTCTATTTTTCCAGTTTCCAATTTTGGAGCTGCCCATGTTGTCCATTGATATTCGGGAGTAATAATATTGGTGTAGGTTTTCCCTGAAAGTTCGGCTGCTGTCTTTTTATCTTTTTCTAAATCGTCCAGATATTTTAGAAACAACACCCAAGAGGTTTGTTCTACATAATCTAATTCGCTTCCGCAACCTGCATCTTTGTGGAGTATGTCGTCTATATTCTTAAAAGTCTGTTCAAACATTTATTTTCTTCCTATTTATCATTATCAAACATCAAACTCAATCCCCTGCGCCAATGGCAACTCTTTACCAAAGTTGATGGTGTTTGTCTGGCGTCTCATATAATATTTCCAGGCATCGGAACCTGATTCCCTGCCTCCGCCTGTATCCTTCTCACCGCCAAATGCGCCCCCTATTTCTGCTCCTGAAGTGCCGATGTTCACATTTGCTATTCCACAATCCGAACCCAGGTGTGATAAAAACTTTTCAGCCTCCTGGAGGTCGTTTGTGAATATTGCCGAAGACAAGCCCTGGGGTACATCATTGTGCATAGCAATGGCTTCCTCTAAAGTTTTGTACTTTATGAGGTAGAGTAGGGGAGCAAAGGTCTCCTCTTTTACAATATCAAAGCTGCTTTCCACCTCTGCAATACAGGGAACAACATAACAACCCGAAGAATATTTATCGCCTTCCGGAACTTTGCCTCCATAAATAATTTTTCCTCCCTCTTTTTTTACTTTTTCAATGGCGTTGTGGAAATCCTTAACAGCCTTGGTATCAATCAAAGGGCCTACATGGGTTTCTTTATCCAAAGAATGGCCTGCTTTCAATTGTTTGTAGGCAGCGGTAAGCTTGTCTTTAAATAGGTCATACACAGGTTCCTGGATGATCAGCCTGCGGGTAGAGGTACAACGCTGGCCGGCTGTTCCGACAGCCCCAAACAACACGGCTCTTAAGGCCAGGTCTATATCAGATTTTTTGGAAATGATGATGGCATTATTTCCTCCTAATTCCAAAATCATTTTGCCCAATCGTTCGCCAACAATTTTTGCTACTTTCCTTCCTAAAGGCACGGAGCCGGTGGCAGAGATCAAAGCTACCCTTTTATCAGCTAAAAAATCATCGCCTACATACTTAGAGCTTGATGCGATCAGGTTCAATACGCCTTCGGGAACATTATTTTTTTTCAATACCTCAACAATAATATTATGTACGGCTATGGCACATAACATCACTTTTGAAGAGGGCTTCCAAACCACCACGTTTCCGCAAGCAAGGGCGATCATCGCATTCCATGCCCAAACGGCAACGGGGAAGTTAAAAGCTGATATTACTCCCACAATACCTATAGGATGATATTGCTCATACATTCTATGCTCCGGCCGCTCAGAATGCATTGTAAACCCATACAGTTGGCGGGATAGCCCGACAGCATAATCGCAGATGTCTATCATCTCCTGTACTTCACCTAAACCTTCCTGGTAGATCTTACCCATTTCATAAGCCACCAGCTTGCCAAGAGGCTCTTTGTGTTTCCTCAATTCATTACCAATTTGCCTTATAATTTCACCGCGCTGTGGCGCTGGTATCTTCCTCCAATCTTTGAAGGCTTCCTGTGCTTTTTTAATTATTGTTTCATAATCATCCCAGGTGCCTTGCTTGATTTTAGCAATCAATTTACCATCGCCAGGGGAGTACGATTCAATGACCTCTCCTGAAGTTTCTAACCATTTGGTACCGGTAGAAGCGCCATTGTTAATTTGACCGATTCCTAATTGACTTAAAGTTTCCCGGATTTTGTAAATATCCCGGCTTTGCTCCCGGCCTTTGTTACGTGTCTGGCTGGAGGAGGCTGTTAATATTGTTTCCATTTGTTAAGATTTTTAGTTATACCAAGCATTGACAAAAATAGTAAAGTCACCACTAACAAAAAAAGGAAGTTCCAACTATATTTGAAACTTCCCTGTTATTTTACTTTAATATTTAATGACTATCCTTAAAGATAAACAATTACGAATGAAAGCATATTCTTATTATTAGTCCCGCCAAAGGCGGGATTGGCATCGGAGAGCTACATTCCAATAGCATAATAGCCTTTTGCACCATTTGGATATATGCCTTGAATAAGTATCCCGCCTTTTATGTTTTTTAATATTTCCTTAATGTCATCCGGTTTATATACCCTTATTTTATCAATATGGGTAATGATAAAACCTTCCTGTATTCCTACACTTTTCAATTTACCGTTCCTTAATTCTATAATTTCAATACCACCTTTTATCTTCAATTTCTCTTTCACTTTCTTACTAACTTCCTGAAAGTCTGCTCCAAGAACAGTGATGATCTTTTCTTGCTTCTTAACTATTTCGGTATTACCAAGCTTATTTTTCAGGCTTAACCATACAGACTTTGCCTTATTATTCCTCAAATATTTAACTTCTATCATATCACCGGGGCGGTACTTAGCTACTTGCTCCTGTAATTCGGAAGTAGAATTCACTTCCACATCATTTACTTCCAGAATAATGTCACCTGCCTTTATCCCTGCTTTTTGTGCAGCGCTTTTCGTATTAACATCTGCTATATAAACACCCTTTAGCTGATCAATTCCATATTCTTTGGCAAGATCAGAAGTAATATTCATAATTCTTACTCCCAATAATGCCCTTTGAACCTCTCCGTATTTCAACAGATCATCCACTACCTTCTTAACTAAAGACACCGGCACAGCAAAAGAATAGCCAATATATACATTGGTAGGAGTTTGAATAGCAGTATTAATACCAATTAGTTCTCCGTTAAGGTCTACCAATGCTCCTCCACTATTGCCAGGATTCACTGCTGCATCTGTTTGAATAAAAGACTCGATCTGCATACCATTAGCATCTCTTAGAAGGCCTAAATTTCTTCCCTTCGCGCTTACAATACCCGCAGTAACTGTGGAGGTGAGATTAAATGGGTTCCCCACTGCTAAAACCCACTCCCCGACTTTTGTATCTTCGGAATTACCATATTTTAGAAAGGGTAATCCTTTTTCATCTATTTTTATCAGAGCCAGATCAGTTGAAGGATCAGTGCCTATCACTTCTGCAATATAGGTCCTTTTATCATCCAGTATGATCTCAATTTTTTCTCCCCCTTTTATTACATGATTATTAGTTACAATATAGCCATCATCAGTAATGATAACACCTGAACCAGATCCTATGCGGGGGTAATTTTCATGAGGTTTTTTGTTATTATACTGGTCACCAAAAAAGTCTCTAAACAAATAGTCAATGGGGTTATAATAATAGTAATTTCCGGAAGCCTCATAATGTGTCTTTATGTGAACTACTGCAGAACGTGAGATTTCAGCAGCTTGTATAAAATTTAATCCTGTCGGAACAATACCACCCGGACTTGGGGAATGATTTGTAAATAAAACATTCTGCCTGTCAATAATAGACTCATATTTCTTGTTATTTTTTTCGCTTAGCTTATAACCACCCAGAGATACAAGCCCACCCATTACGGAAGCGATAATTAACCCGGTAATGTAACTTTTTTTGGTCATGATTTAGTAGGTTTTGTTAATTAAGAATATATTTATTGAAGCAATAACTATTCCAATATGTAACGGATGATTGGTGGTAATATTATATGGATGGTTCCCGAGTACTCGGGATGGTTGAATGACTGCATGATTGCATGCATCCATGCAGTCATGCGTTCATGCCTTCCTATAATTTGTTTCAACTTTTTGGACTGGGCACACTTTTTAATTATAAAAAACCAGATCGCCTTAAGTTAGTCAGGCAGATCGGGTTTACAATTAATCCGATAGATTAATTAATTTCAATGACATTTTTTACAACTTTTTTTTCATCCTTTGGAATTACAACTTTTAAAATGCCATCTTTATACGATGCTTTCATAGCATCATCTTTTACATTGTCGGGAAGATAAAAAGTCCTGGTAAATTTACCATACTGGCTTTCAATAGTATGGTAGGTATTGCCATTGTCTTCCTTTTCAAATTTTGAATAAAATATTATGACATTATGACGTAAACTATCTATCATTTCTAGTGCAGCTTTGATTATTACAGACAGCATAGCAAATGGTTTAAAATAAAACAATACCGTCTTCTCTTTTAAATGTGGCATCAACCTGGCAAACCTTCACACAAGGCGGCTTGTCGCAGTGCAGGCAGGGCTTGGGAAACCAGTAAGGAGCTGTTGTTTCGGCATCCTGCATTTTGAATACTTTAGATATTGGATTTAATTTGTATATTTGCAAAAAATATTCATAACCATGTACACAGAATTCCATACTACAGCCGATGCGCTTGATGATAATTTCCTGAAGGGGATAAGGGCAATTTTTAAAAACAAACCCATTTCTATAATAGTTGAAGAGGAGATGGATGAAACGGAATATCTTTTGCGAAGCCCCGCCAACCGCAAAATGCTTCTTGAATCGTTAGAGAATGTAAAAAAAGGGAAATTGATAAAAGTTGATATTAAAAAATATCTTCGCAAATGAGAGAAGTATTTTTTGAGCCCCTGTCTAATAAACAGTTTTTGGAATGGAGGCGCACTGATAAAAAGATATTTCAAAAAATTGACGACCTTCTTGACGATGCCTGTCAAAATCCTTTCAGTGGAACCGGCAAGCCCGAACCGCTGAAGCATGAACTCAAGGGATGCTGGAGCAGGCGCATTACCAAAGAACATCGCCTCGTTTACACAGTAACCGATGACGCTATTATTGTTATTTCCTGCAAGTATCATTATTAATTATTCTTTGCTATTTGTTTTGTTTTTTTCATTTTTCGAAGCTGATTTAGTACTTTATCCCCAAAAACAATAAAACTTTCAACCGAATAAAATATTTTTCCTTTTATTGCTGCTAATTAACAAGTAACCAGTAACTATCAGTGAACGCAGCCCTAATCACCATCATAGCCTTTGTCTGCTTGTTTCTTGGCTACCGCTTTTATGCCCGCTATATAGCTGTAAAAATATTCAGAACTGAAAGCAAAGAAGCCGAAAAAGAGGTGATGCCTTCAGCAGCTTTGCGGGATGATGTAGATTATTTGCCAACCAACAAGTTTGTTTTGTTTGGCCATCATTTTTCATCTATTGCAGGCGCTGCACCGATTTTGGGCCCTGCAATAGCGATCGTCTGGGGTTGGCTGCCGGCTTTGCTGTGGGTGGTTGTAGGAGCAATTTTTATGGGCGCTGTACATGATTTTGGCGCCCTGGTTTTATCCGCCCGTAATAAAGGCAAATCCATCGGGGTGATCACCGAAGAGATGATTGGAAAGCGATCTAAATTCCTTTTCCTGGTAATAATATTCCTTTTGGTCTTTATCGTGCTGGCGGTTTTTGCTTATGCCATCGCTTACCTTTTTGTCCTTTATCCGGGATCTGTCATCCCGATTAATTTTGAAATTATTGTTGCCGTGCTGATAGGACGGTGGGTTTATAAACGAAAAGGGAACCTGCTCATTCCTTCATTGATTGCATTAGTCTTACTTTATGCTATGATCTATATTGGATATTTATATCCAGTCAGATTGCCGGAATATCTATGGTTTGGCGGCTCAGAAGTATTGACCTGGATCGTATTTTTAATGATCTATGGGTTTATAGCTTCCACGCTGCCGGTTTGGGTACTTTTGCAGCCAAGGGATTATATCAATTCGCATAAATTAATCATAGGCCTGGCGGTTATTTACCTTGCAATCTTTATTGCCCAACCTGTAATAGATGCGCCTGTTATAAATTTCACAGAAAATCCTAATCCCCAGCCCTGGTTTCCCTTTTTGTTTATTACGATCGCATGCGGAGCTATCTCAGGGTTTCATGCACTGGTAGCTTCCGGTACATCTTCTAAACAATTAAAAAACATAAAAGATGCCCGGTACGTGGGTTACGGAGCCATGATGGGTGAAGCCGGACTGGCAATCGCAGCCACTATTGCCGTAGCAGCAGGATTTGCAAATGCTGAAGCATGGCAGCACCATTATATTGACAATTTTGAACATGCTGTTAGCTTAAAAAGCAAAATAGAGGCTTTTGTGCTGGGTACATCCAGTTTTCTTTCAGAGCTAAAAATGTTTCAATATTTAGCAGGTAACAATGTACAAAACCTGACAGCGGTATTTGTGTCTGTTTTGGTGATCAGCTTTGCAGCCACGTCTCTGGATACCGCTACCCGTATCCAGCGTTATATAATTGGAGAAATTGGAGAGGGCTTGTTGAGATGGAAGATGGGTGATGGAAGATGCCCGCCTGCCAAAACAGAGTGGCGGGCAGGGATGATGGAAAAGGGCAACTTATGCCAAAGAGTCTTGCGGCTGGGACAAATCTTTAGCAAGTATATAGACAGATCGTTGGAATTTTTAGCAAAAAACAGGTATTTACAGGCATTTATCGCGGTTTTGTTATCTTTTCTCCTGGTCATTAGTGATGGAGGTGGTAAGGGGGGGCTGAATCTTTGGCCGCTTTTTGGCGCTACCAACCAAATGGTAGGAGCGCTTACCTTATTGGTGCTTTCGGTGTGGCTATTGAGAAAAAAAATAAATGCAAGCGCCACTTTAATTCCCATGGTCTTTATAACTGTGGTCACTTTTTTAGGGACAATGGATAATATTTTCAATTACGTTGATACACAAAAGTGGCTGCTTGCAGGAATAGCTTCTGTTATTGGCATTTGCCAGGTGTGGATCATTGGGGAGGCAATCGTTGTGTTAAAAAGAGAGTTTAAGCATATAACTTCGTAATGGGCAGTTGGCAGTCGGCAGTTGGCAGTTGGC
Source organism: Cytophagales bacterium (assembly GCA_019456305.1). NCBI lineage: Bacteria > Pseudomonadati > Bacteroidota > Cytophagia > Cytophagales > Cytophagales bacterium. Next base: position 26,140 of record VRUD01000031.1, read on the forward strand.
AGTTGGCAGTTGGCAGTCGGCAGTTGGCAGTTGGCAGTTGGCAGTCGGCAGTTGGCAGTTGGCAGTTGGCAGTTGGCAGTTGGCAGTTGGCAGTTGGCAGTCGGCAGTTGGCAGTTGGCAGTCGGCAGTCGGTAGTTGGCAGTTGGCAAGAACAGTGATAGGTGATCAGTTATTAGGTTATTAGGGGTTATTAGGCTAAATAACTCAATAATTCAATAACTTTATTCAATTTCTGCCATTGGCAATTTGGAGCGAGGGTTTGGGTAAATCTTCAAGCTTCTCGGTTCTACTATCAGATCAAGGGCTTCCATTACAATAGCTCCAATTAATGGGTATGTTTTTTTAGAATATTAATTTCGTTTTAAAAATTAAAATTCCGATACAATATGTTAACCATCCTTGGACCAACAGCAACAGGCAAGACAAAATTAGCCGCTCAAATAGCGCACCGGCTAAACGGTGAAATTATCAGCGCTGATTCACGGCAGGTTTATAAAGAAATGAATATTGGTACGGGTAAAGATTATGAAGATTATCTCATTGCCGGAAAAAAAATCCCTGTTCATTTGATCGATATTGCTGAACCGGGAGATGAATATAACGTTTTCCAATTCCAGAAGGATTTTTTCAAAGTCTATGATGAAATTATAAAAAGAAACAAGCTTCCTGTACTCTGTGGAGGCACAGGTTTGTATATTGAAGCAGTTTTAAAAGGGTATAAATTTTTGGAAGCGCCCCGTAATGAAAAATTGAGAAAAAATTTAAAAAACAAAACACATAATGAACTGGTAGATATCCTTTCATCAATTCAGTCATTACACAATACTACAGACATTCTGGATAGAAATCGTCTTGTCAAAGCAATTGAGATAGCAATATATCGCAAAGAACATCCCGAGACAGACACTGATTTTCCAAAGGTTCAAACACATATATTCGGTATTCATTATGACAGGAAGATCATTCGTGAAAGAATAACGGAACGTCTGAAAGACAGGTTGGAAAACGGGATGGTTGACGAAGTTGAAATGTTATTGAAAAAAGGGATCAGCGCTAAACGACTTAAAAGTTACGGACTTGAATACAAATTCATTACCCAATATATTCTGGGCGAAATAAATAGGGAAACTATGTTCCAAAAGTTGAACACTGCCATACACCGGTTTGCGAAAAGACAAATGACATGGTTTCGTAAAATGGAACGGGATGGATACTACATAAATTGGATTGATGGAGAATTGCCGATGGAAAAGAAAATTAATAAGGTATTAGAGGGTAAACATACTTTTTTAGCATCTTTTACATAGAGAGCTCCGAAACCGCAAGCCATGCCATTAATCCCGCACTTACCTCAAGGGCGTCTTCATCAATATTAAAGGTGGGCGTATGTACTAATGAGGTGATGCCTTTTGTTTCATTTCTGACACCCAACCTGTAAAAGCATGCATTTATCTGATGAGAATAATAAGAAAAATCCTCTGATGCCATCCAGATATCAAGGTCAACTACATTTTCTTTGCCTAAGTAATCTTCGGCAAATTTTCGCAGTTGTGCTGTAAGCTGGGGATGATTTTCAAGACAGGGATAGCCTTTGAGAATATCTATATCAGCAGTGCCACCCATGCCTTCAGCTATAGCGTGGGTGATCTGTTTTATTTTTTTGTGTGCAGCAGCTCTCCAATCTTCATCCATGGTACGGAATGTACCTTCCATCTTCACTTCATCAGGAATAACATTGGTAGCTCCTTCAGCTATTACCTTACCAAATGACAGCACAGACGGAATTTTGGGACTGGCATTGCGGCTAATGACCTGCTGCAAAGCTACAATTGTATGCGAAGCGATCAGAACAGGGTCAATGTTCATTTCAGGCATTGCTGCATGGCCGCCTTTTCCTTTCACGGTTATGTAAATTTCATCGGTGCTTGCCATGTATTTCCCTTCACGAAATCCAACTTTACCAACTGGGATCAAAGGCATCACGTGCTGACCAATGATATTTGCAGGTGCAGGAGCCTTCAACACGCCCTCTTTGATCATTAATGATGCACCTCCTGGTATTTTTTCTTCAGCCGGCTGAAAAATTAATTTAATACTGCCATAGAATTCACTTTTCAGATCACATAAAATCCTGGCTGCACCTAAAAGTGAAGCTGTATGCACATCATGCCCGCATGCATGCATGATCCCGTTATTTTTTGATCGGTAACTAATATCATTGGCCTCTTGTATCGGCAAAGCATCCATATCTGCCCTGAGAGCTACTACATTTGGGATTTGGGACCCGCCTGCCATAGGCCTTTGGCGGGCAGGTTTGGGATTTGGGATTTTGCCCGACCCTCGCCCTTCAATTACTGCTACAACACCAGTCTTTGCAATGCCTTCCTGAGGTTTGAGTCCAAAAGCTCTTAATCTTTCTGCAACAAATTTTGAAGTGTTATACTCCTCGAACGAAAGCTCCGGGTTAGCATGAAGCTGCCTTCTATCCTTGATTACTTCATTGGCGTACTTTTTTGCTAATTTTTGGATTTTATTTTTCATAATTTTTCAAAGTAAATAAATATTTTATGAAAGTTAAAAAAAATAACTATCTTTGAACTACTTTAGAAGAACATAACTTTATGTAAATGGTTAAAAACAGTTAATAGCGGTTAATAATGGTTAATATCGGTTACTTTTTCATATGCTTAATCTTGAAAAAAAGGAGCATATTGCAAAAAAGCAGTGTTTTAAGCAACCGTTGTTAACTGTTGTTAACTGTTATTAACTGTTATTAACTGCTATTAACTTTATGTAAATGATTAAAATAAATGCCACTAAATCACCTGTCTGCGTCCCGTGCACTCGGGACAGGCAGGCTAAATCCCACAAAAGAAATAAGCAGTTGGCAATGGGCAGTTGGCAATATTGCATACTGTCAACTGCCTATTGTTTACTGCTTTTTTGCCTGCTGTTTTTCCAAATTAGCTGTAATTTAAATATTGATAACTATAAGGAAGATTCAAAATCTACAGCCACAGCAACTGCTGCTTCCCTTGACACTTTCCCGGCTTTTGAATGGTGGCGCTTAGAAGCCAGAAAGATGGTAAAAACCCAGATTTCCGATCGTGGCGTCAAAGACAAGGCGCTCCTTGAGGTTATGAGAAACACGCCCCGTCATCTTTTTGTACCGAAAGAATTAGAAAAAAGCGCATACATTGATAGCCCTTTGCCGATAGATGAACAGCAAACAATTTCCCAGCCATATATTGTAGCGTTAATGACTGAATTGCTGCAACTGAAAGGAAATGAAAAAGTTCTGGAAATAGGTACAGGCTCAGGATACCAGGCGGCAATATTAGCTCAATTGACCGGGAAGGTTTATACCATTGAATTAATTAAGTCATTGGCTGAAAGCGCTAAAGCGTTGTTGGACAGGTTGGGTTATGAAAATGTAATCGTAAAATGGGGTGATGGTTATAAAGGTTGGCCAGAAGAAGCGCCTTTTGATTGTATTATTGTTACGGCTGCCCCTGAAACTGTGCCCCAGGAATTAATTAAACAATTGAAAAATGGCGGGCGCTTAGCCATACCCGTTGGTGTATATTTCCAGGAATTATTGCTGATCACAAAAAATAAGGAAGGCATAAAAAAGGAAAGCATTATTCCTGTGCGTTTTGTTCCAATGGTACATCCCCCTGCTAAAAATAAAAATTAAGTTTTATCAAAATAAATTGTTAATAGAAGGCTTATGAAGTAATTATGTAGAAGTAGGCAGTAGGCAGTAGGCAGTTAATCCCGAGTACTCGGGATCAACTGTCAACTTTTTTACATAGTGCAGGCTTAATAGTTAAATATTCAATCTATAATCTATTCTCGTCAATCTTTTATTAAAGGTGGGCCCAGCAGGACTTGAACCTGCGACCTACGGATTATGAGTCCGGTGCTCTAACCAACTGAGCTATAGGCCCTTTTTTTATTGCAAATCTACATATTTTTGTTAATTTTGCCAAACAAATTATTACGAGTATTTTTCCTGCTCTAATAAACTATGAAGAATATTGAATCACCGGACATTAAAAAACTTTCCATCCATCTGGTTTTATTCATTATCACACTCATCACAACTACATTAGCAGGGTCTGAATGGATACATGGAAGATTTTTTTTTGATAACCTTGGCTGGATGGATTGGCAGGGGTTTTTAAAAGGGCTTCAATATTCCATACCATTTTTAGGCATTCTCACTGTTCATGAATTTGGTCATTATTTAACTGCACGATTCTACAAGATTAAAGTTTCTTTACCCTATTATATTCCATTCTTTTTCGGTCTTGGATTTTCTATAGGAACCTTTGGGGCATTCATAAGAATTAAAAGCAGGATGAAACATCGCAAGCACCTTTTTGATGTAGGAATTGCAGGGCCATTAGCAGGATTTGTTGTTGCAATCATGCTATTGTTTTATGGTTTTACACATCTACCTCCCCCGGAATATGTAACCAATATTCACCCTGAACTTGCCCAGCACATTGCGCAACATGGATTAAACTGTGCAGATCATGTGTATAAAAATACGGGTGGGAGCCTTGCTTTAGGCAGCAACCTGATCTTTATGTTTTTCGAGCGTTTTGTAGTTGAAGACCCCCGGCTCATTCCCAATAAATATGAAATGTGGCATTATCCCTTATTATTAGCCGGGTACCTGGCGCTGTTTTTCACTGCTCTTAATCTTATCCCGATAGGTCAGTTGGATGGAGGGCATATTTTGTACGGCCTGGTAGGAAGCAAAAATCACAGGATCATTTCACCAATCTTTTTTTTGATTTTGGTTTTTTATGCCGGTCTGGGTTTGGTTGAGCTCTTTGATAAAATAAATATTTTCAGTTTTCCCATTTATTCAGCGCCTCTTTATTGGGGGGGGCTTTGTATTTTATTCTCCAAAGTTTTTAAAGGATTCTATAAAGTTATGTTATTCTCCCTGGCTTTTATGGCGTTGCAATTTTCATTTTCCAACCTATTTCCCTCAGTTAAAGGATATCCAGGATGGTTAGTTTTTGCTCTTTTGCTCAGTATGTTGGGAGTTTATCATCCACCCGCACAGTATGAGAAGCCATTAAATACAAAAAGAAAAATATTGGGTTGGATATCCTTGATAATTTTCATCCTTTGTTTTACTCCTGTCCCCCTTGTTCTTGAATAAGACATGGATTACCACCGAGAAATCGGGGCAGGCACAGATGATAATACTTAGTTGCAAAAGTAATAGTAATTATAGTTTTTTCGGTTAATAGGCAGTTAATAGCAGTTAAAAACGGCTGCAATGGAAATCCCATTTCAAAAAGTAACCGGTATTAACCGGTATTAACCGATATTAACTGAATTATTGTTTAAATACTCTTTATTATGAAACTTAGTACTAGTCCCACTTCAATTCATCAGAGGATTCGTCTTTTTCACTTTCATCCTCATCATCCTTGCTTTTCTCCTTACTTTCATTCTCACTTTTCTCTTTACCCTCACTCTCATCTTTCTCATCTTTCTTATCTTTCTTATCTTTCTTATCTTTCTTATCTTTCTCACCTTTCTCACCTTTCTCCTTACTTTCACTCTCTATATTCTCCTGAGGCGTAAATGGAACTCTACGGGTAGGCGCCTTTCCACCTAAAAGCTCGGTTTTAATATGGTCAAGGGTTTCCTCTAGCGCTTCTGAAAAATTATCAAAATCTTCACCGTAAAGGAAGAGCTTGTGTTTTTCATAGTAAAAATTTTCTTCATCTCTTCGCATGCGCTTACTTTCGGTAATAGTGAGATAATAATCATTTGCTCTGGTTGCCCTCACATCAAAGAAATAGGTTCTTCTTCCAGCTCTTACCCTCCTGGAAAAAATTTCTTCTCTTTCTTCTCTTATATTGTCTTTTTTCTCTTCCACGATCGTTATTGTTTTAGTTTTGTGAATTTTATCCCTTTCGTATGGACGGGGTCAAAGATATGTTTTATTTCTATTATAAAAAAATAATTATTTATAAAATTGTGATTTTTTATTACATTTACTATATTTGAGTCCACTCTAAAAAGTCCAAAAAATAAAAATGCCACTAAATCACCAAAGCACTAAATCCCACAAAACCCTGAAAATCAATTAGTTAATTTTTAGTGGGATTTAGTGTTTTTGTGCTTTTGTGGCAAAAAAGACTTTTTAGAGTGGACTCATATTTTCTAATGGAAATTAATTTAACAAAGATAAAACAATTTGGCAATATAGAATTTTTAGCCAAACAAATGGTTGAAGGTTTCATTACCGGACTTCATAAATCCCCTTATCATGGATTTTCTGTTGAATTTGCCGAACACAGGCTTTACAATACAGGTGAAAGTACGCGGCATGTTGATTGGAAAGTTTATGCGAAAACAGATAGATTATATATTAAAAAATATGAAGAAGAAACAAACCTGCGTTGTCATGTCCTTATTGACGTATCATCATCTATGTATTATCCTGCAAACAACCTTGGCAAAATTACTTTTAGCACAATGGCAGCTTCATCTTTGGTCTATTTATTACAAAAACAGAGAGACGCGGTAGGAATCACCACTTTTTCAGAGAACATAGAACTACAAACCCCGGTAAAATCTACCCCTCTGCATCTCCATAATCTCATGATCTCACTAGAAAAATTACTGAATGACACAGGTAAAAATAAAAAAACCGCTGCTTCAACTACCCTGCACCTGATTGCCGAAAAAATAGAAAAACGCTCTTTGATCATTATATTTAGTGATATGATGGAAAATATCGGGCAACAAGATGAGCTGTTATCCGCATTGCAGCATTTGAAGCATAATCTCCATGAAGTAATACTTTTTCACGTCACGGATAAAAAAACCGAAGAGGATTTTAAGTTTGAAGAACGCCCTTATGAATTTATAGACATCGAAACAGGCGAAAAGCTTAAAATTCGTCCAAATGAAGTTAGAGATTATTATATCAAGTCTATCCGGAAAGTATTTAGTGAATTAAAGCTCAAATGTGCTCAATACAAAATAGATTTTATTGAAGCTGATATTAATAAGGGGTTTGAGCAAATTTTATTACCCTATCTTATAAAGAGAACCAAAATAAGGTGATTTGTAATGCGAGATTTATCTCGCAGTAATGATGTTGCATGGTTGCATGAAGTAGGAACAATTAACATAATATACAATACAAGTCCAGTATGGAATACCTGTTTGTAGTATTTTTTTTTCTTAATTAGAAAGATAATAGAACAAAAAGAGAAGAATGATTTTTATTGGATCAGGTAATTTTTAATTTTTCATCTTTATCAAATTCAAAGCCGATCCCGCCTTAAACCACTCAATCTGATTCTCATTGTAGGTGTGATTTACTTTAAATTCATCGCTGTTGCCATCCTTATGGTTTAATACAACCGTTAAAGGGGTTTCACCGGCAAAGGAATTTAATCCCAAAATATCAATCGTGTCATCTTCCTGTACTTTATTATAAGCTGATCTGTCAGCAAAAGTTAAGGCAAGCATCCCCTGTTTTTTAAGATTTGTTTCGTGGATCCTGGCAAATGATTTTACGATGATGGCTCTTACACCCAGGAAGCGTGGTTCCATAGCAGCGTGCTCACGCGAAGATCCTTCTCCATAATTTTCTTCACCGAAAACAACCGAGCCAAAACCGGCAGCCTTATAAGCCCTGGCAGTAGCGGGTACGGGTCCATATTCACCCGTTATTTGATTTTTTACCAGGTCGGCTTTATCGTTATAGAAATTAATAGCCCCGGTAAAGCAATTATCAGAAATATTATCCAGATGGCCCCTGAATCTCAACCATGGACCAGCCATGGAGATATGATCGGTTGTGCATTTGCCTTTAGTTTTAATTAAGAGCTTTAAACCTTTTATATCGGTACTTTCCCAGGGAGCAAACGGCTCCAGGAGCTGTAAACGTTTGGAATCAGAAGCTACTTTAATTGCTATTTTGCTGCCATCCTTAGCAGGTTGTATATATCCCGAATCTTCTACGGCAAACCCGTTTACCGGCAATTCAATGCCTTTGGGTTCCTCTAATTTTACTTCTTCACCATCTTCATTGATCAATTTGTCGGTCAATGGATTGAAACACAGGTCACCCGATAATACCATAGCAGTTACTAATTCGGGAGAAGCCACAAAGGAATGTGTATTGGGATCTCCATCATTTCTTTTGGCAAAGTTTCTATTGTAGGAGGTAAGTATAGAATTTTTTTGCTCATTACTTTTTCTATGTCGTTTCCATTGCCCGATACAAGGCCCGCAGGCATTGGCTAATATTGTACCTCCTATTTTTTCAAATTCATCTAAAAAACCATCGCGCTGGGTAGTATATCTTACCTGTTCGGAGCCCGGTGTTATGGTAAATTCAGTCTTGGCTTTCAATTTTTTCTTAATAGCCTGTTTAGCAATGGAAGCTGAACGGTCAATATCTTCATAAGACGAATTGGTACAAGAGCCGATCAGTCCGACTTCAAAATACCTGGGCCAGCCATTTTCTTTTACTGCTTTACCAAATTCAGAAACCGGCCAGGCCCGGTCAGGTGAATAAGGGCCGTTGATATGCGGTTCCAATTTTGAAAGATCAATTTCAATTACCTGATCATAGTATTTTTCAGGATCAGCATACACTTCCTTATCGGCACATAAATGTCCTGATATCTTATCAGCCTCAACAGCTACATCAGCCCGCTGAGTTGCCTTCAGATAGGCCCTTATTTTCTCATCATAAGCAAATAGTGAGGTAGTAGCGCCTATTTCTGCTCCCATATTACAGATTGTGCCTTTACCTGTTGCTGATATATTTTCTGCACCATCCCCGAAATATTCAAGAATATAGTCCGTTCCGCCTTTAACTGTTAAAATCCCGGCTACTTTCAGGATCACATCTTTTGCTGATGTCCATCCGCTCAATTTTCCTGTTAATTTCACTCCTGTTAATTTTGGGAATTTCAGTTCCCACGGCATGCCGGCCATCACATCCACGGCATCTGCTCCGCCTACGCCAATAGCAAGCATCCCCAATCCTCCGGCATTGGGTGTATGGGAGTCGGTACCTATCATCAACCCACCCGGGAAGGCATAATTTTCGAGCACCACCTGGTGAATGATGCCCGCACCAGGATTCCAGAAACCTATGCCGTATTTATTCGATACTAATGCTAAAAAGTCATAAACTTCTTTGTTTGCATTTTTGGCAGTTTCAAGGTCCTTTTTTGCGCCTGCTATAGCCAGGATCAAATGGTCGCAATGAACGGTGGTGGGAACAGCCGTTTTTTCTTTTCCTGCCTGCATAAATTGCAGCAAAGCCATTTGTGCTGTGGCATCCTGCATGGCAACCCTGTCTGGAGCAAACTCAACATAATCAACGCCTCTTTTACAGGGCTTTATAACTTCCCGGTCATAAAGATGGGAATACAGGATCTTTTCAGTTAAGCTCAATGGTCTGTCCACGATCTTTCTCGCATTATCAATATGCCTCTCAATGTTGGCATAAACAGACCGGATCATTTCAATGTCAAAAGCCATATTTAATTTACGATTTTAGAATGTAAAAGTAGAGACACGGTGCACCGTGTCTCTACTTTAAATAATCCACACCCGCTTTTTCCTTCCCCCTTTGATAGACTTTATCTCATTTGCAAGTTTTTGTAATTTAACAACTATTTTGATCTTTTCTTCAAAAGGAAGATTAGCCATTTTTTTATGGTATAATTCTTTATTCTAAAAGCAATCCTTTTTGCTGCATTTCATTTATAACATTTATTGCTTTTACCATATTTTGATCTTTATAAGGGATGAGATTTTTTTTCATGTAGTATTGGCAAATGAACAAAAAATTATAACTTTAATAAAAAGAGCCGGACCAAACATTCTTACAAAGATAAAGAAAATATTTGAAATAGTTAATAAAAAATGGCAAATGACTGATAAAATAACAAGGGTACAAAATTTCAAACGAAATAGAAAAGATACTTTTCAGGGCAGTGTTTTTTTAAAATAGATTTTAGGGTTAAAATTGGAATGTGTAATTCGCTATTGGTAAGATTATGAAAAAATCCTGCAAGATCTTTTAAACCTTGCAGGTATGGGGCAAGAATTTACACTATTATTTGTTAATTTATATTTTTTAGTACAATTATTTTAACAACAATTTTCCCATTCTAACAATGCCATTTTCTGTTTCTAACCTATAGAAGTAAATACCGTTTGGCAAATCTTCTGCATCGAATTGAATGGAATATAAATTATTCTCCTCAACAGTACCATTAAACAGTGTGGTAATATGAGTACCAATGGCATTATATACTTTTAAAGCAGCATTTACTGTTTCATCAAGTTGAATTTGAATAATTGTTGTTTCTGAAAATGGGTTTGGATAAACTGATAATCTTAGCTGGGAATCATTATTACCACCAAATGCTCCTGAACTATCACACATTCCTAAGTTATCTCCGTGCGCCAAATGTGCGTCTATTGCATTAGAGCTTACGAAGATGGTATGTGCATTAGCAGGATTTCCGGGTGGAATATGGCAAATTGCTACTTTACCTCCAACCGTATCATTTCCACCACCTCCAACAGGAATTATAATGATACAATCCGATGCATCAAAGGGCGTACTATCCAATAGAATACCCGTAATGGTTAAAACTATTGTATCACCCCCGCTGACAAACCCGAGTATACTTACAATATCCTGGGTTTTGAATTTCAGGGTCAGGTCTTCAAAACCGTCAGCATCGTCAGTAGTGCAGTCACAAACATCTTGTTTGTTTATTACCGGTATACTCACGTCTTCGATTTTTGATCTGATGGGAGAAATACCTCCAAGCAGCACCGAAGAAACGTCAATATCATTGACATCAAAATCTACTGTACCAAGGATCGCAACTGGTAGAATACCATTACTTTTGATATTAAATGGATTTGGGCAGGAGGTTGGCTTGATATCGAAATTAATCTTTGGTAATAAAATTATCGGTAAAAAGGAATATTTGGCTAAAAAGATATCACCACTGCCAACGGATGTTAAGTTTGTGGTGCTGATGGGATCGGGGTCAAAATCGGCTGTGTTACTAAAAGAGCCTGTCAGATATACATTGTTTATACCGTCAACAGCGATGTCGAATCCCTGGTCGAATGATGTGCTTCCGATACTTTTTGACGACAGATAATTACCGTTAGTATTATATTTGGCTAAAAAGATATCAAAGCTGCCTACGGATATGAGGTTGGCAGTACCGGCCCCTGGGTCAAAGTCAACTATGTCACTGAAAATACCCGTCAGATGTACATTGCCAGAGCCATCAACCGCAATACCGAATCCCTCATCATACGATGTACCTCCGAGCACATTTGCCCAAAGGAAATTTCCAGCAGAATTATATTTGGCAAAAAAGATGTCAGCGCTGCCAACAGGTGTGAGGTTAGCAGTGCCGGCTCCAGGGTCAAAGTCGGCTGTGCCAGTGATAGAACCGGTTAGATATACGTTGTGTGTACCGTCAACGGCAATACTTAATCCTTCGTCAAACGATGTACTCCCGATACTTTTTGCCCACAGGAAATTGCCAGCAGAATTATATTTGGCAAAAAAGATATCATTGATGCCAACAGATGTGAGGTTGGCAATGCCGGCTCCAGGGTCAAAGTCGGCTGTGCCACCGAAATGGCCTGTTACATACACATTACCCGTGCCATCAACAGCGATGCTGAAGCCTTCATCAAATGATGTACCTCCGAGCGCATTTGCCCAAAGGAAATTTCCAGCAGAATTATATTTGGCGACAAAGATATCTCTGCTGCCACTGGATGTTAAGTTGGCTATTCCAATGATATCTGGGTCAAAGTCAACTATGCCGCTGAAAATGCCGATCAGATATACATTGCTCATAACGTCAACAGTGATGTCCCATCCCTGGTCATCTGGTATACCTCCGCCTCCGATGTTTTTTGCCCATAGGAAATTGCCAGCAGAATTATATTTGGCAAAAAAGATATCTAAGCTGCCAACAGATGTGAGGTTAGCAGTGCCGGCTCCAGGGTCAAAGTCGGCTGTGCCAGTGAAAGTGCCGGTTAGATATACGTTGCTCGTGCCATCAACGGCAATGCTAAATCCTTGGTCAAACGATGTACTCCCGATACTTTTTGCCCACAGTAAATTGCCAGCAGCATCATATTTGGCGAAAAAGATATCAAAGAATCCAATGGCTGTGAGATTAGCAGTGTCAGTTCCGGGGTCAAAGTCGGCTGTGTCCTGAAAAAAGCCAGTCACATATACATTACCTGCGTTGTCAACAACGATGCTGTGACCTTGGTCTTCTAATGTACTTCCAATGCTATTAGCCCATTCAAAGGATTGGGATAAACATACTATTGGTACACAGATTACACAGAAAAGTGTAACTACGAATTTTACATTTAATTTTTTCATGATTTTTTAAAGTTAATGAACGATATTTGATACATTCAAACGTAAATTTGAAACACCCCGCAAAATTAATAAAATAAATTAACAAAAAAGATTTGAAAGGAATTTTTATTTTTTTTGCGGGATTAGGTCCCCCAGATTAGATAAAAAGAAATTTCAAACGGCAAATTTTTTGAACCAAATACCATTTTGATTCATGAAACATAAGGTACACTTTTTTTTGTTTTGGTTAACCAACGAATACTTGATGACAATGGTTGTAATATACAACAAAACCCTTAGTAGGATAATGTTTATAGCTTTTTTTTACTCTTGTACGATATTGTATATATATTGATGATTCACGTAAACTTTGAACCTTCTTATTATTTTACCGTAAAAAACAACTTAAAACCTCTATTTTCGTACTATTTAACAGTAAATCTGTCATAACCATTGTATTACGCTTTCCGTGCCTGTAAATCAGATACTGAATTGAATTTCAGAAAAAACAGATATGGTGTGCGTATATTCTATTATAAATGAAAAAAATATTTCTATCAATTATTGTTCTTCTAATTTGTGTTTTTAATTCCAATGCACAGGAAAGTAATGGGCTAGCGGGAGCTGACCTTTTGAGTGATTTTGGGCAGAAATCGAATAAAAGTGGTGTTATTTCAAAAGGTACTGTGCTAAGTTCAGAGAAAAACTCTTTCATAATAATTCCTTCAATAACTGATGTAAGTTGTTATGGATATTGTGATGGTGATATTACGATATCTATTTTTATGGGGTTTTCACCTTTTACTTATTTCTGGACACTTCCGGATACTAATTTTGTGTGTAAGGATGATACTTTTGCTAATTGTAATACACTTTCAAGTCTCTATCCTAATATTTGTGCCGGTACATTTAGAGTTGTAGTTCTAGATAACGATTTTCATGTCGATGATGATACTTCAATCATTGTTAATCAACCAGATTCATTGATTTCCGTTATCTGTGACAGTACCAATATCAGTTGCAATGGTATTTGCGATGGTAAAGCTACAGTATGTGCTGTTGGGGGTACACGCCCTTATTCTTACCTTTGGAGTAGTGGACAAACCGACTCTTTCGCTACAGGATTATGTGCTAACATCCTCTATGACGTAACTATTGTAGATGCCAATTTTTGTATTGATACCTTCACTTCAGTCACCCTCTCCGAACCACCCCCCTTAACCTCCGGCATCACCGACAGTACAAACGCCAGCTGCAACGGACTTTGTGACGGAACTGCTACGGTAACTCCAGTCGGGGGGACACCTCCCTATAGTTACAATTGGGATGCAGGAGGCAGCATTACTGACTCTACTGATACGAGTTTATGCGCAGGGGTTTTATACACAGTGGTTGTAACCGATACCAATGCATGCACCGATACAACTACTGTTACGCTATCTGAACCACCACCGTTGATAGCAGATGCCGGCCCTGATACTGCAATCTGTTTTGATGGCAGTACTTATATCTTAGGTGGAACACCCACAGCAAGTGGTGGTACACCCGGATATATTTACAGTTGGACCCCAAGCGCAAATTTAGATGATACTACATTTGCTAATCCAACATTCACACCACCGGGCATCGGTACTACTGAATTTGTTGTATGCTTAACTGATACGAATGGCTGTCTGAAATGTGATACAGTATTTATTACAGTAACGCCTTTACCAATAGCAAATGCCGGCATTGACGACACGACATGTGTGGGTATTCTAATCACCATAGGCGGTTCACCTACTGCAAGCACCGGCACGCCACCTTACACATATTCCTGGTCACCAGTCGGTCTCAGTGATGATACTGTTGCTAATCCAACTTTTACACCCTCGTCAACCGGTACATTTTGCTTCACAGTCACGGTGACAGATAGTATTGGGTGCATTGATGTGGATATTGTATGTGTGTTAGTAAATGCTTTACCTGTAGTGGATGCCGGCATTGATTCTTCTATTTGTTTTTATGGTGATTCTATCATAATTGGAGGGTCACCAACTGCTTCAGGAGCAGGCCCATTCACTTATGCCTGGGATCCGCCAGGGGAATTAGATGATGCTACCATTCCCAATCCAACATTTACGCCATTGGCGCCTGGTATTACCCAGTTTGTTGTTTTAGTAACCGACATAAATATCTGTGCGCTATCAGATACGGTAAATATTACAGTTACTGCTCTTCCGGTTGTAAACGCAGGTATAGATGATACGGTATGTGATGGATTTACGCCAACAATAGGGGGTACACCAACAGCCACAGGGACGGGGCCTTTTAGTTATCTGTGGTCACCCCCTGGCAATTTATTTCCTGCAACTGATAAGAACCC
>VRUD01000031.1:41037-46061 GCA_019456305.1 Cytophagales bacterium
ACATTGTGTGCAGGGGGATGTGATACTTTGGGAGGGTCTCCAACTGCTACAGGTGTAGCTCCACCTTTCAATTATGATTGGTCGCCAGGTGTACTTTTAGGGGCTGATTCTAATACTGCAAACCCGGTATTTTGTACCACAGTTTCGGGGGTATACCAATTTATTGTATGTGTAACTGATACAAATGGCTGCGTGCAATGCGATACGGTAAATATTACAGTTACTGCTCTCCCGGTTGTAAACGCAGGTATAGATGATACGGTATGTGATGGATTTACGCCAGCAATAGGGGGTTCACCTACAGCCACAGGGACGGGGCCTTTTAGTTATCTGTGGTCACCCCCTGGCAATTTATTTCCTGCAACTGATAAGAACCCGATCTTTATACCCCCGGATTCAGGCATATATTGTTTTGACGTAACAGTGACAGACGCCAATGGTTGTGTTGGGCCGGTTGATTCAGTTTGTGTTGTAGTTAATCCATTGCCCGTGGTAAATGCAGGAAATGATACTTCAGTATGTGATGATGGAACTACGGTTGTTTTGGGTGGTTCACCAACTGCCATAGGTTCGGGGCCGCCTTTCACCTATGTATGGATAGGATGCCCTACCCTGAATGATGATACAATTGCAAACCCAATATTTACACCAACAGGCGCAGGTATATGTACCTTTAATGTAATCGTAACCGATACGAATGGCTGTGGTAGCCAGGATGCAGTAATTATTACCATAGACACCTTGCCTGTTGTGGATGCCGGCACTGATACTTCTGTCTGTAATGATGGAATTCCATACGCATTAGGTGGGGCGCCAACAGCTAGCGGTGTAGCTTCGCCCTTTATTTACGACTGGACGCCTGGGACATTATTAACTGGTGTAGATTCTATTACTGCTAATCCTGCATTCTTACCACCGGATACCGGTTCATACCAATTTATTGTATGTGTAACTGATACAAATGACTGCTTGCAATGCGATACGGTGGTTATTACCGTAACGCCTTTACCGGTAGTAGATGCCGGCAGTGATGACACATTGTGTGCAGGGGGATGTGATACTTTGGGAGGGTCTCCAACTGCTACAGGTGTAGCTCCACCTTTCAATTATGACTGGTCGCCAGGTGTACTTTTAGGGGCTGATTCTAATACTGCAAACCCGGTATTTTGTAGTACAGTTTCAGGGGTATACCAATTTATTGTATGTGCAACTGATACAAATGGCTGTGTGCAATGCGATACGGTAATTGTCACAGCAAACGCAATAGGAGGGGTGGATGCCGGAGTGGATTCTTCTATATGTTTTTATGGTGATTCTATTATCATTGGCGGGTCACCAGTGGCTTCAGGTGCCGGGCCTCCCTTCATTTATAGCTGGTTACCGGATACGAATTTAAATAATGATTCGATTGATAAACCGACTTTCACACCCATTGATACCGGTACAACGCAATTTATTGTTACAGTAACTGATACGAATGGCTGTATGAACTCCGATACGGTCAATATTACAGTTACTGCCCTTCCAGTTGCAGATGCGGGTGTTGATGACACGATATGTGATGGATTTACACCAACAATAGGGGGATCACCTACAGCCACAGGGACAGGGCCTTTTAGTTATCTGTGGTCACCCGGTTTCAATTTATTTACTCCAACTGATCCGAACCCGGTCTTTATACCCCCGGATTCAGGCATATATTGTTTTGGTGTAATAGTGACAGATGCCAATGGTTGTGTTGGACCAGTGGATTCAGTTTGTATTGTAGTTAATCCATTGCCTGTGGTGAATGCGGGTAACGATACTTCTGTATGTGATGACGGAACTGTGGTTGTTTTAGGCGATGACACGACTGCCATAGGTTCAGGGCCGCCTTTCACCTATGTATGGGTGCCAAATGCAAATTTAGATTTTGATTCCATTGCCAATCCAACTTTCACACCTTCGGGCCCGGGTATAGATACATTTACTATTACAGTTACCGATACAAATGGCTGTATTCTGACTGATACAGTAATTATTACCATTGACACATTGCCGGTAGTGGATGCTGGTGTTGATACTTCTATCTGTAATGATGGTAACGCATACCAGTTAGGCGGCTTACCCACTGCTTCCGGAGCAGGACCAACCTTCATTTACGACTGGTCGCCAGGGGGACTTTTAGCAGGAAATGATTCTATATTAGATAATCCGCCATTTCTTCCACCGGATACAGGGATATTTCAGTTTATTGTTTGCGTAACTGATACAAATGGCTGTGTGCAATGCGATACGGTAGTTATTACCGTAACACCTTTACCTGTAGTAGATGCCGGTAGCGATGATACAGTATGTGTGGGAATATGTGATACTTTGGGTGGTTCACCAACTGCCATCGGGGAAGGACCACCTTTCACTTTTGTCTGGTCACAGGGAGCGCTTTTAAGTGATCCTGCTGTTGCGAATCCTGTATTTTGTCCCACAGATTCAGGCGCCTACCAATTTATTGTAACTGTAACCGATACGAATGGCTGCATACAAAGAGATACGGTGCTTGTCTTTGTAAATCCCTTGCCGGTAGTGGATGCCGGATTTGATTCTTCTATTTGTTTTTATGGTGATTCGATCATCCTGGGAGGTTCACCAACGGCAACAGGTACAGGCCCTTTCAGTTATATTTGGGACCCTGATGGAAATTTAGATGATTCTTCTCTGGCTTACCCAACATATACACCTACAGCTCCAGGCACAACCCAATTTATTGTAACAGTCACAGACTCTAATAATTGCGTACAATCAGATACGGTTAATATCATCGTAAATGCATTGCCTGTAGTAAATGCCGGAAATGATGCTTCTATTTGTTTTGGAAATTCCACCCCGATAGGAGGTTCGCCAACTGCAACAGGCACAGCACTACCATTTACTTATTTGTGGGATCCATTTGCCGAATTAAACGATTCAAGCTTAGCAAATCCTTTGTTTACACCTGTTGTGCCGGCAACAACCCAATTTATTGTTACTGTAACTGACAGCAATGGGTGTGTACAAACTGATACAACAAATGTTACAGTTGTTGATTCTATTAATACGAATGTATTTGTAAGTGCTGATGCATCCTGTAATGACACTGTTGGAGTAATTACGATCAGTCCGATTACAGGTGGGCTGCCGCCCTATTTGTTTAGTCTTGACAATTTTATCACTTCCCAAACCGATACATTTTTTGATAGTTTAGCAGTTGGTTCGTATACGGTGTATATTAAAGATTCTTTGGGCTGTGAAAACAACTATTCAGTTTTTGTGGATGATCCGGATTCTATTTTTGCTAATATTTTAACAAAAAATATTAGTTGCAATGGAGGAAATGATGGGGTAATTTTAGTGGATAGCGCTTTTGGAGGAACACCATCTTACGAATATTCATTTGATACTCTTCCATTTGGTCCAAATGCTTATGACTCTTCTCTTTTTCCAGGCATACATTCTGTGTGTATCAGAGACGTGAATGGATGTACTTACTGTTACGATACAGTAATTATTGAGCCTTCAACGCTGGGACTTATTATAGATTCTACAAGTGATGTTTTATGTTTTGGGGATACGACTGGATCTATAGCCGTATTAGGTATCGGTGGAACATCCCCTTATCAATACTCATTAAATCCTGGCGGTCCATGGCAATCAAATACCATTTTTACTAATTTAACCAGTGGGGGTTTCGTGTATGTTAAAGACACCAATGGATGCATTTCAAATACGTTTTATAATATTACTTCACCATTCAAGTTGGTATTAGATTCGATTGAGATAATAAAACAGATAAAATGTTTTGGAGATAAAACAGGAGAGGTTGCAATTTTTGCCAGTGGAGGTATAAAACCTTACCAGTTTTCAATTATTAATAATGTTGATACTACTTTTTTACAACCCGGAGATACTCTTGATAGTCTCGCTGCCGGTACATACACTGTTATCATAACTGATTCCAATGCATGTGTTGTAATTGATTCATTTAAATTAACACAAAACCCTGCCACAGCGGCTGTGTTATCAAAAAAAGATGTGAAATGCTTTGGTGGTGACGATGGTGAAATTAAAATTGATACTGTTTTTGGATTTTTTCCACCATGGGAGTTTAGTATTGAAGATTCAAATAAATTATTTACTGGCACTACTGTTTTTGATTCATTGCAAGCCCGTGTATATTCTTTGACAATACGAGATAGTATAAAATGTGAATATGTATATGTTTCAATCATTACAATTAACGAGCCGCAACCAATTACTGCTAACATAACTGCATCAGCGTCTGTTTTGCACAAGTTGGCTACAGGAGAAATATTGCTCTCTAATGTACAGGGAGGCACCCCGTTATATCAATATAGTTTAGATGGTATTATTTTTGAAAGCTATGATAGTATTGAGAAAAACAATACATATTTATTTACAGGATTAGCTCCAGGTGATTATACTGTCTATATAAGAGATAATAACAATTGCAGAGATTCTTTTGCAGTAACTATTCTGGAGGTCATTCCATATTTTGTGCCTAACGTGTTTACACCCAATGGAGATGGCAAAAACGAGTATTTTGTGATCGATAGTTTGCCGCCAGGTGGCACTGCATTAACTATCTATAACCGCTGGGGTAACTTAATCTATCATAACGATAATTATGAAAATAATTGGGATGGTGATCGTGTGCCTGATGGGGTGTACTTTTATTTTATAAAGTGGCCTGGTAATGAGAAACAGAATGGGTGGGTGGAGATTATCAGGTAGAAAGTCATACATAACGACATAAATTTTGCAGTATTGGTTAAAATTTTAGTTCATGATTTTTGGTTATTAGTTTTAGTTCATTGGTTCAATAGTTCGCTAATGCCGGACTCATGGCACGACCAACAAACTAAAAAACTATAACCCCGCACATAAATTCTGGATAAAATTTAAAAATAAAAATAATATATCAAAAGATTTATGTGCGGGGTAACCATAAACTATCAAACCATAACCAAAAACTAACAACCAAAAACTAA
>VRUD01000032.1 GCA_019456305.1 Cytophagales bacterium
TGAGTGAATTAAAAGAATATGATGATCTGCCAACTCAAATAAAGAAATATATTTTATTTTTAGAAGAATATTTAAAATTATCTATTAATTTTGTATCTTTAGGTCCTGATAGAGATCAAACATTAATTAAATCCGGTTTCTCTAAATTCAGTACAAATTTAATTTAATAACTAAATATTAAAATATCATGAAAACCACATTAAAAACTACCGTTGTATTCTTGTTGCTTATATGTCTGTTTTCCTTCAGGCCACCAGGACTCAAGAAGTTCCCCGCTATTGACGTCAAGACATTAGATGGACAAACCATTAATTCCAAAGAGATTCACCAAAACAATGGGAAACTAACAATAATTGGCATTTGGGCAACCTGGTGTAAACCCTGTTTTTTGGAACTCAAGACTTATCATGAGCACTATCCGAATTGGAGAGAAGAAACGGGTGTAAAGATCGCTTTGGTATCAGTGGATGAGCCGAGGCTTAAAGAAAAAATCAAAGCATTGGTTCAAAAAAAGGGGTGGGAGTTTGAAATGTATATAGATGATAAAAAAGAGCTGAAACAGGCATTAAAGATCATCAATATACCAGGCACTTATTTAGTAAATGACGCAGGTGACATCTTATACCAACACAGTTCCTATTCAAAGGGGGATGAGAATAAGCTTTATAAGCAGATTAAAAAATTATCGAAGTAAAAATATTATTTTCTTGTTTATTATCATCCCATTTGTCTCTATTCTGCAGGTATAAAAACCGGGTCTAATATTTATTCCCTTATCGTTTGTTCCTTCCCATTTAATAATATGGTCCCCGGCACTTTGAAATTCATCTGCCAAACTTTTTATTTTTTTACCCATTATATCATATACCAGCAGTTTAATATGGGTATTTTCGTTTAAATGGTAGCTTATGGTAATATGTTTTGTAAACGGGTTGGGATAACAATCAATTTCGAATTGCAGATTTCGGATTTGGGTGGTGTGGCCGGTAATAGCAGTATCTTCAACTATCAGGATTGTCGTATCAACACCGATATTTGACAAAAACTGGCTTTTGCCATCGGGCCAGGTGACTTCAATAGTATCAACGGCCGTGTATATTCCCAGGCCAAAATGAGCGATGGTGCTGTGGTGTGAAAGATGACTTGAGCCGCCATCTATTTCCCGTATCCAGTTGCGGCCATTTGAAATAATCCTTACAAGTGATCCGTAAGCATCCCTGTTATTTGTTGTACCCTGAAGTTTTACTTTTAACCAATGATTATTGTTTGAATTATTATTTTGGTATAAAAGTGCATGAGAAGACGTCAAACCTGTATCTGCTACCATTATCAAAAGATCAAGGTCTCCATCATTGTCATAATCTCCGTAAGCAAATCCCCTTGCCATACTTGTATCATCTACGTCTAATAAAACTGATACATCTGTAAATGTTGCATCCCCATTATTTTTATACAAAACATCCGGATTTGAAGGAGCATTGGCAATAATGGAATCTGCAGGGATATGGCCGTTTGCTACAAAAAGATCAAGGTAAGTATCATTGTCATAATCTAAGAAAGCAGTACCCCAGCCAACTGCAAACAAATTACTATCAGTATAGGTATTTGTAACGCCTGCGGAATCGGTCAGGTCAATAAAGAGCCCGTTACCCTGGTTATTTCTCAGAACATTTCTTCCGAGATTGGTAACGTAATAATCCAGGTCTCCGTCTTCATCATAGTCTCCTATAGCAATGCCCATTCCGTATATAGCATCATTCATAGATGAACTTACACTTACATTACTGAAATCAGGTGAGGGAAAATTATTTTGATATAAGCTATTGGGCAAGACCCACGCTCCAAAATCATTGGCAATGTATATATCCACATCACTATCCTGGTCACAGTTGGTGAATGCTATAGCCAGCCCACACCCCGTGTCAGCAACACCATATAGTGATGCTACTTCACTAAAAGTTTCATTGCCATTGTTCATATACAGATAGTTGGGAGAGCATACATAATAAAATCCTGAATCATCAGTTGTTGGTTTTGAAGGGTCAACATAGTTTACAACATATATGTCGGGGAAACCGTCAAGGTTAAAATCCCCAAAAGATGCTGCCGTGCTCCATGCAGTATCAGATATACCTGCTGATGCTGATATTTCCTGGAATGTACCATCACCGTTGTTTTTAAATAATAAATTGTGCTCGTCTACCCAGGTTGTTACAAAAATATCGCGGTAGCCATCGTTATCAATATCTCCTGTAATCACGCCCATGGTACTTATGCTGTCGGTAAGGCTTAACCCTGCAGCAACTCCTACTTCTGTGAATGTACCGTTGCCATTATTATGATAAAGCATATCCCGTATTTCTCCGCCTGTCAAATATATATCCGGATAGCCATCGTTGTCATAATCAAAGAAGGCACCGCCCCCTCCCATTCTTTCTGTATTGATATGCTGATGGTTTATTCCGGCAGATATGCTTACTTCGGAAAACCCTTGTGATAGAGCTTTTAGCCAAAAAGCAGGTAAAAAGCTTAATAATAAAATTAGGGACTTGACTATCATTTAGTTTTAAAATTATATATTGAAGGTACTAGATATTGTGAAAGTGATACTGTATGATTTAATGGGGAAAATCATTTTAGGGCAGTTCTAAAAATTGAATTGCCAGTGCAAATAAAAAACAAAAAATAATACCATCCTAATTTTTTTTAACTGCCTTGTTGTTATTAAAGAAATAATATATTCGCATAGTTAAAATCCAACGGGGTTCACCCCGTAGGATAATGCCGTTAAGCAATGGTGAACTGGAATAAAGTAAATATCCAACGGGGTAAAGAATTTTGATTTTTTATTTTTATATTTGCCGCAATTGTTAATCAACTAATAAAAAATAAAACATATTATGAAAAAAAATCTGAAAATCATTTGGTTAATGGCAACTGCTTTTACTTTAAATGTTAGTACTATCGTTGCCCAGGATCTTCCACGTCCCAGCCCTTTGGCAAAAGTGGAACAAAGAATAGGCCTTACGGATGTAAGCGTCACTTATTCAAGACCAGGAGTAAAGGAAAGAACAATATGGGGAGAGTTGGTTCCGTATGATGAAAAGTGGAGAACGGGAGCCAATGCAGCTACTGTGCTAACCTTTAGCCATGACGTAAAAGTAAACGGGAAAGACCTGACTGCCGGCAGCTATGCTTTCTATACAAAACCAACCAAGGCCGAGTGGACTGTTTATTTTAACACGGAAACTAAATCCTGGGGAACCAGCGGGTACAAAACAGAAAATGACGCGTTAACTTTAACTGTAAAGCCTGAAGTTAATGAAATGGTAGAATCCATGCGCTTTACTCTTGAGAATATCAAAGATAATTCTGCTGATTTGGTTTTAGCCTGGGAAAAGATAAAGATCGTATTAAAAATTGAAGTAGAATTTGAGAAAAAAGCCATGGAAAATATTGAGAAGGCCATTGAAGATGCAAGTGGAAAATGGAGGGTATTGAGAAGTGCGGCTAATTATTGCGCTGATAACAATACCAACCTGGATAAAGGGATGGAATGGATCAATGAGTCAATAGAGCTCCATGAATCATGGTATAGCTATTGGGTTAAAGCAGATGTACAGGCAGCTTTTGGAAATAAAAAAGAGGCTATCGCAAGCGCTAAAAAAGCAATTAAGCTTGGAGAAGCCGATGCTGAAAAGAAAGATAAAGAATTCACCTATAGGAAACAGCTTGATAAAGCCATCGAAGGTTGGAAGTAATGCGCAGGACGCATAGCGCATGGCGCATGGCGCATAGCGGGGGGTCCTGTAGGTTGACAGAGAACTGCTCCGAAACCCGCGCTACGCTTATACTTACGTTGCACACCAAAAAAAAATAAGTTCTATATTTGGGAACTTTTATTATCTTTGCAAGTATATTGATATAGAGAATGAAAAGAATATTTGCAAAAAGTACATTAAGAACGTTTTGGGAAAACCATGCAGATTCAGAACAGTACTTGAAAACATGGTACGATACTGCTATGAATTCTAACTGGAAAGTACCCAATGACGTGAAAAAAATTTATGCGAATGCTAGTATTTTGAGAAATAGCCGAATTGTGTTTAACATAAAAGGTAATTCATACCGTTTGATTGTTAAATTCAATTTTGAGAAACAATGGGCATTTATCAGATTTATTGGCACTCATTCTCAATATGACAAAGTAGATGCAAATAATATTTAAACTTATTTATTATGGATATAAAACCCATTAAAACAGAAAACGACTATCAAAATGCTTTAGCTAAACTAGATGCTATTTTTGATGCTCCTATTGGAACTCCTGAAAGTGACGAAGCTGACGTACTTGGTTTACTAATTGACGAATATGAAAAGGTTAATTATCCAATAGATGCTCCAGACCCAATTGAAGCAATTAAAATTAGAATGGAAGAAATGCAATTAAAACAAGTTGATTTGATTCCTGAAATTGGCGGAAAAAGCCATGTTTCTGAAGTTCTAAACAGAAAAAGAAAACTGACTGTTGATATGATTAGAAAGTTGACGGAAAGGCTTAATCTTTCTCCAACTATTTTAATTAAGGACTATCATTTTTCTCTTTATTAAATTAATATCACAATGAAAATTCTATTAACTTCTACAATATTATTTCTGCTAATATTTATAGCACCAATCTACGCCCAAAACTCCTGGACCTGGCAGGAATTAAACCCGATGCCTGAGAAGGTAAGCAACAATGCCGTTGCTGCTGCAGTCAAAGACAGTGTTACCTACGTTTATTCTTTCATGGGGATTGACTCAACAAAACTCTGGTCAGGCATCCATCTTAAAGCATTTCGTTATAACACGCAAACCAACGTCTGGGATACCATCGCACCTGTTCCTGATAATCTTACCAGGATCGCTGCTTCTGCCAACACTGTAAAGAACAAAATATACATTATTGGAGGATATCATGTATATGCAAATAATAGTGAAGTATCTTCCAATAAAATATTTATTTATGATCCTCAAAGTGACAGTTATTCTCAGGGTGTAAACCTTCCGGTAGCCATTGACGACCAGGTGCAGGTTGTATGGAGAGACAGCCTTATATTTATCATTACAGGGTGGAGTAATACAGGAAATGTAAGCAGTGTTCAAATCTATAATCCTGCCTTAGATACTATAATGCAGGGAACTCCGGTACCTAATAATAATCTGTATAAAGCTTTTGGCGCTTCCGGAGTAATAATTGGTGATACTATTTATTATTGTGGCGGGGTTGAACATTCAACCTGGAAAAATGTAAATTTTCTGCGTAAAGGTGTAATTAATCCCGTTGACCCGAGTGACATAACCTGGACTAATCCTGCAACCAATCCGGGCGATAAAGGATACAGAATGGGAGCCGTAGTGTATGGAAATACAGGTTTTTGGATTGGAGGAGCGGGTAATTCTTATAATTACGATGGTATCGCCTATGACGGTACCGGTGGTGTAGATCCATTAGATAGAATAATGGCCTATCATGCAAAATCACAAACATGGGAAGTTGATACTGCAACCCCATTCAGTGTAATGGATTTGAGAAATATTACTCAAATTGATTCTAATCAATATATCATTGCCGGTGGTATGCTGCCGGGACAAGCGGTAAGTAACCGTGCATTCCTGCTCACCTATACACCACCCCCTGTAACGGGAATTACAAGTATTAAAAGTGCCGATAATATTAAGGTATATCCAAATCCTGTCAACAATACTTTACAAGTAAACATTAACGGTACTGTTGATAATTCAACCCTTAAAATCGAATTAATGGACATAACAGGAAAAATATTGATAGATGAAAAAATTGCCGGTGCTATTATTACCTATCAACTCAATATGAGAGAATATGCCACGGGTAGTTATTTTTTAAGAATAACCAACGAAAAAGAACAACTAATCAATTCATATAAAATTCAAAAAATCAATTAACAATTTCTAAAATTAACCACCAATCCGTCAGTTGACGGGTTAACAAAACAAAAATTATTATGAAAAAATTAACTATAACATTCGTAACTACACTTATCTGTATAATCTTTTTAAATCTGTGCCTGCCCCGATTTCTCGGTGGTAATCTATGTTTCGCGCAAGCACCGCAATCTTTTAAATACCAAGCCGTAGCAAGAGATATTAGTGGTAACATTTTGGCTAATCAGGCAGTCGGTTTTCAAATCAGCATTTTAAAAACTACTGCAACAGGCATAGCAGTATATATTGAAACACACACTGATACCACCAACCAATTTGGATTGGTGAACTTGGAAATTGGCAAAGGTACAGTTACAACTGGCGATTTTACAACGATTGATTGGGCAAACGATGATTACTTTATACAAGTAAAAATGGACGCTACTGGTGGGGCCACTTATGCTATGATGGGAACTTCCCAACTGCTTTCGGTGCCTTATGCGCTTCATGCAAAAACAGCAGAAATTGTTACAGAAACCGACCCAGTATTTGGCTCATCAGTAGCAGGTGGTATTACTGTAGCAGATACAGCCAATTGGAATGCACACACAGTTGATACCGATACACATTTAGATTCTACTGGAGTAGCTGCTTTAGGTTTTGTAGCTGGAGCACATGTAGACTCTACAGCAATAGCGAATATGGGTTTTATTGCTGGAGGCGCTTCAAGCTCATTTTACTTAGGACAAGATACCCTTGGCGGTATTATTTACAACCTGTACATTGGTAGTGATGGGCTGCAACACGGTTTAATTGTGAACAAAACAGAAAGCACGGCAGTATGGCAAGCAACAGGAACAACCACTAATGCTATACGTAGTTGGGATGGTGTTTTTAATACAGATTCAATGACAAGTAGTGCCGCAGCAACGTATGTAAATGGGTTAACAAGTGGTGGCTTTACCGATTGGTACTTACCAAGCATTGATGAGTTAAGTTTACTATGGCACAACCGTTTTTATGCCAACAAAGCATTAAATACTGGTGGCTTTACTTTACTCTCAAATACAGCTAACTATTGGAGTAGTACGGAGTTTAATACGACCAATGCGATCCACTTCGGTTTCTTCAATGGAAACGCGACCCTCAACTCTAAGACTAGTACCTTGTCAGTTCGTGCGGTTAGGGCTTTTTAACTATTTACCCCGTGAGATATGTTTTATTATGTTTATGTTTTAAGAAGTAAGAAGGATAATAATAATTATGTTGGTTATACTGAAAATCTGGAAAAAAGATTAGATGTTCACAATTTTGGAAAAGTTCAGTCTACAAGAAACAGAATGCCTTTGGAATTGATATATTTTGAAGGTTGCTTAAATCAGCAAGATGCAACAAGACGTGAAAAATATTTAAAAACAGCATGGGGTAAAAGATATATAAATTACACGAATTACACAAATTAAATTAGTGTAATTATTAATTAGTGTAATTCGTGTAATTAGTGGTTTCATTTCTTTGCATCTTTGCGGTGAAAATATTGAAAAGCCAGGGCGAATATGATCACCAGCCCGCAACCAATTACGTTGAACCACAAATAGGCCACAACGTCTTCATAATAAATATAGAGTATAATTACAATGACCTGGGTTAAAACAGCGGAATAAAAAGTTGCATTCCCTTTTACCTGTTTAATAAAAAATGCCACCAGGAAAACGCCAAGTATGGTTCCGTAAAAGATAGATCCCAGGATATTGACAGCCTCAATAAGATTTTCTACCAAATGAGCAAAAAGAGCAAAGCTGATGGCAATCATTCCCCAAACTGCTGTTAGCAGTTTTGAAACTACCAGGTAGTGCTTTTCACTGCCATTCGTTTTGATCAGTCTTTTATAAAAGTCAATGATAGTGGTAGAGGCAAGGGCATTTAATTCTCCCGAAGTAGAAGACATGGCTGCGGAGAAAATCACTGCAAGCAGCAACCCGATGATCCCAACCGGCAGATAATTCATGATGAACGTCAGAAATACGTAGTCAGAATCTTTCGATTTGTGCTCCGGAACAGATTTGTCGATCAGCGCTTTTGCTTTATCTCTGATCAACTTCGATTGTTCATCAGCTTTTATTAATTCATTTACTGATTCTTTTAACGCTGCCTGATGATTGTTGTCGAAATTATCAATAACCGCCCTAACTGCATGTTGTTTTATTTCAAAAGCCGCATAATGTGCTGACTCAATTTGCTTGAAGTCGTCAGCATACACGGTATTATATATCTTTTGCGTAACGGAAGTATTAAATAATACCGGATGCTTTTCGAACTGAAAAAATATAAATACCATTACGCCTGTAAAAAGTATAAAAAACTGCATAGGAACTTTTAGCAATGCGTTGAACATCAGGCCCAGCCTGCTCTCTCTGATAGACAGGCCTCCCAGGTAGCGTTGCACCTGGGATTGGTCTGTCCCGAAATAGGATAATGCAAGAAAAAGTCCACCGGTAATTCCTGACCAGAAAGTATATCGTTCATTGAGGTCAAATGAAAAGTTTACTACTTCGAGTTTGCCCATTATTCCTGCTACTCTTACAGCATCTCCAAATGAAACATATTCCGGAAGTTTATAAATTATCATGAAAAACGCTACAAACATTCCAATCATGATAATCGCCATTTGCCATTTCTGAGTAAGGCTTACCGCCTTAGTACCACCGGAAACGGTGTAAATAATTACAAGAATTCCAACCAATAGGATTGTCAGCGATAAGTTCCATCCCAGCGCTGTGGATAAAATGATAGCTGGTGCGTAAATAGTTATTCCGGCAGCAAGGCCCCTTTGCAGAAGAAATAAAAATGCCGTAAACAGCCGGCTGTTTAGTCCAAACCTGGTTTCAAGATATTCATAAGCTGTGAAGACCTTTAGTTTGTAGTATATAGGAATAAATACGGCTGAAACGATAATCAGCGCTAAAGGCAAACCAAAATAGTTTTGTACAAACCCCATCCCTGATTCGTACGCTTGTCCGGGTGTGGAAATAAAGGTGATGGCGCTTGCTTGTGTGGCCATTACTGAAAGACCAATGGTGCCCCACTTCATTTCTCTTCCACCGAGCAGATAGCTTTCAATATTTTTGCTTTCCCGGGTTTTCCAGGCGCCATATATTACAATAAACCCGAGTGTTCCCAAAAGAATGCTCCAATCAAGTGTGCTCATAATTTATTGTATCGGAATTTCAATGTTTTCTTTTGCCACTAAAACTCAAAAGCACTAAATCCCACTAAATTATTTTGTAACGCTTTTTTTGTGGGATTTTGTGTTTTAGTGATTTAGTGGCATTTTTTTAAATTATTTTACGAAACTATGTCCTACAATCTGGACAACAATACAAACAGCAGGATAAGAAAACCAAGAAATAACATAACGAATGCATACAAGCGGTTCCAGGTTTTGAAATAAGGAGGAGTATCCGTTTTCTCCTTAATATCCGGGATGGTTTTTTTATCTGTCATAAATTAGTGTCTGTCTATAAAGTAAATGTTTCTCGCAAAGACGCAAAGGACGCAAAGGAAAAACAGATTAAAACTTTGCGTCCTTTGCATCTTTGCGAGATATTTTTCTCCATTTTCCATCTTCAATTATCTCCCAATTGAAATCATGTTGGCAAAAAGCCTGAAGGCGCCCGGTACTCCGGCAGGGAGTTCTCTGAAAAACGAAATACCGGTATATATGAAATATCCTTTGCCATATTTTGCCACAATAATACTTCCCTTTTTAGGATCCTCACCGGGATCATTCCACGCAAGTATGGGCGTGAATTTCTCATCCCATTCGTCAGGAAAATATAATCCCCGCTCTTGTACCCATCCATTAAAATCATTTTCTGTTATCTTATTTGGCGTATTCAGCAAAGGGTGGTTTGGCTCAAGGAAAGTTACAGGCGCTTCTTCAACAGTTACCCGGTCCCTTGAGATCTTTATTTCATAGGGCCCTATATCTTTGGTAACCAATCCGTGTCTTGTATTATACTGTACGATATAAGTACCTCCATTTTTAACATACTCCAGTAATTTGTAATTGACATGCTTTAGATATTTACGCGTGTTAAAAGCCCTGACCCCGGTAATGATCGCATCAAATTTGGATAGGTCTGACTCCTTAATGAAAGTCTCATTTAGCATGGTTACCTGGTATCCCAATTGCTCAAGGCTTGCAGGGACCTCGTCTCCCGGCCCGGGAACATACCCGATTGAAGTACCTTTTATTTTTACGTCTAATTTCACAATCTTTGACCTGGCTTCCGGCAAAAGAGTTTGCGTCAATATGTGAGGATATTTAATCGTAACAAGGCTTTTGGCTTGCTTTTTACTCTTCTGTCCCCCCTTTGGGGAGGACGATGTCCGGTGGACATCGGGCCAGGATTGTGGGAGGGGGAGAGGGGGGCTCATATCAATGATCGCTTTCACTTCTCCGGTACTAACATTGTCCGGAGGCATAACTTTAAAGGAAATATCCTTCTCTGTATTTTTATTTGGCAGGTTAAAAGATATAGAGGCAGGTTCTGTTTTCCATCCCTCCGGAAGTTCAAGGAAAATATTTCCGGATACATCGTTGCTGTGAGATTTGAGGGTTAAGTTAATATTCTCCGGCTCATTGGATGAAAAGATATAGACCTTTTCCCTGATATTGGCAGTGACCTTCGGAAGCACCACAAAAGGCCTGTAAAGTTCCCCGTCAACCCGGTCTGTCCATTTATACATCAAAGGCCTTTCAACGGTAAACTCAATATCCTCGTATTTTAACCTGAAGCTAATCATTATTGCTGGCTTGTTTTCAGGCGTCCCCCTTAACATTTGATCATCCACATGATAAACTCCCTCAAAGCTGTGGTTTAACCAATACGGGTTTGTACTAACATTTTCCGGGGCTTTAATGACTGTAGTATATTGGTTTAATACATTATAATCCAGGTTGCTGTTAATGATGGTGTCTTTTCCATTAAAGTTCAGATCATCCAATATAATCTTTGTATTGCTTCTGTTAACAATAGATGCCGTGACTATCACATCATCACTGCTTGAAGCGCTATAATCATCAGCAACGGCTTCCATCCAAATCCCTGCACAGGCAATAATAATTCCTTTAATTTCTTTAAGCTTTACAGCTTTCCAAAAAGGATCAGAAATATTGTTGATCAATTTGTATGCTTTAGCGAGTTGAGGTATGCTTTTATCCGGGTTGTAATGGTCAAATTGGTTGAGTACTTCAGTTAATAATTTGCCAATTTCTTTCCCTTCCTTAACACGATTCCAGGTGGTATCTATTCCGTCTAATATATTTCCTTTGGCTCTGGCCCCATATACATGTTCAAGATATTCAATTTTTGAACCTCGTCTTTTAGATGAACCGAATCCCTGGCTTTTGTGCATGGTCCTGCTTTCAGAGGCTAATTCCGAATAAGATTTCCCAAGAACCGGATTAAAAGTACCAACATCTATCATGATGTAATCATCTGAACCTTTGGCTTTTTCCGCCAGGTCTTTGATCCACCAGGTGCTTGTATTGAACAGAAGTCTTTTAGCTTGCCATACATCAACGTATTTCAACTGTTCCGGGTAAGCTTCAGGATCGGCAGCTTTTTCAAATGCCTCCTCAGCAAGCATGGCTGATGCACCGTGGTGGCCATGGCCGGCATATTCAGTAGCTGGAAACCTTGTAATAATTACATCCGGCTTAAATTTTCTGATCGTCCATACTACATCGGACAGGATCTTATCTTTTTCCCATTTTTGAAAAGTTTCCTCTGATGATTTTGAATAACCGAAATCAACGGCCCGTGTAAAAAATTGCTGCCCACCATCTATTTTCCTGGCTTCAAGCAATTCGTTTGTTCTTAAAACTCCCATGAGGGGCCCTTTTTCGTTTCCGATGAGATTTTGGCCTCCATCCCCCCTGGTGATTGAAAGATACGCAGTTCTTACGGACTTTTCATTGGCGAACCAGGCAATGAGCCTTGTATTCTCATCATCCGGATGGGCGGCAATATAAAGCACGCTCCCTAACACGGTCAATTTTTTTAATGCTAATTGCAGCTCGCCTGCATTTTGTGAAGAAGCTGACAGTTGCAGTAGCAGTAGGCAGTTGGCGATTAAAAATAAGTGTTTCATTTTAAAGATGGTTATATGGCTAATAGGCTTTAGTTTAAACTAACGTTGCAAAATGTATAATTTTTCAAAATCACATTGAATACCTTTAAGTCGGCAGTCTCCAGTCGGCAGTCGGCAGTCTACAATCGGCAGTCGGCAGTCCACAATCGACAATTGTTTTTTGCTTTTTTGCCGACTGCCGATTGCCGACTGCAGATTTTATCAATTTCGTGTACATTTACAGAGCTAAGATACAGTTTAACACGCTATATTAAACTAAAGCCGGCTAATATTGTAACACACCCCCGTCATACTAAAGCATGACATCCCCTCTCAAGAGGGGAATTAGACACATCTTCAGAGGGGAATTTGGTATTCCCCCCTTAACGCGATATAATTCCCCTCTTGAGAGGGGACATCCCGATTTTAATCGGGATTGGGGTGTGTATCCCCCAGCAAATTCATCGGATGACCCCAACGCACAACCCGGAGAGTCATCCGATGATGGCCAACCCTTATTTCCTTATTTCCCTTTACTTTTGCATTTTTACTTTTTACTTTTTACTTTTTACTTTTTACTTTTTTTACCCTATTCCCTTATTTCCTTCTTTTCTCTTAACCTTCCTCCTCGCTACGCCAACCTTCGCCACCTTTTGCGTGAGCCTGTTGAGCAAAAAGTTAAACAACGGGAAGACTAACAGCGCTACTGCGCCATTGCACAATAATTGTATGGCTGGATTGCCTCCGGAAATTTTTGCTATAAAAGGGTCTAAAAGCACCAGGATGAATTCAAACAAAAAGACGATGAACACAAAAACCACCACCTTTGCCGCTGCTACAGGGATGGCAAACCTGCCCGAAAAGAGTATGGCTATCAACACCAGCCCGAGCACAAGGCCGATGACGGAGAGCTGCACTAAGCTGCTTCTTGCTTTTTTTTCTGCTTCTGCCTTTACTTTTTCTTCTTCTGCCCGTTTTTCTAAAGCCCAGCGTTTCTCCATCTCGTAGCGGGTGACAAGCCGGGTGATCTCTTTGGTTTTTTCTTTGTTGAAAAGAGAGTCTTTGGCTATTGCCCAGAGCTTGTGATACTCCAAAGCTTTTCTCATGGCTTCAAGCGGTGACAAGTCCCCACCTACCAGCCCCCCTAAATCCCCCCAAAGGGGGGACTTTCCCACCACACTTCCCAAAGGGAAAGGGGCTGGCAAAAGCGATGGAATAGTCCCCCCTTTGGGGGGATTTAGGGGGGCTGTGGATTTAGGATGGCTCCTCTTCTCATACGCCTCCGAAAGACACTGGCAGGTTTCCATTTCTACGAACAAGGCGCCTATCTCACGGGCAATGGCTAAGCTTTTAAGGCAGTATTCTGTTGCTGCAGTTGTATTACCCGTTTCTGAATACAAGATGCCTAGGTTGGTTAGGCTGCTGGCTTCACCTTCCTTATCGCCTATGGCTTCTTTTATTTTTAATGCGTGCTGATAATGGTCAATGGCCTTTGGATAATCGCCCTGGCGGTAATAAACATTTCCGAGATTGTTTAAGCTGCGGGCTTCACCGTTCTTATCGGCAGTGGCTTCGGCAATTTTTAATGAGCGCTGATGATGATCAATGGCCTTTGGATAATCACCCTGGCGGTAATAAACATTTCCGAGATTCATTAAGCTGCGGGCTTCACCGTTCTTATCGCCTAAAGCTTCTTTTATTTTTAATGAGCGTTGATAATGATCAATGGCCTTTGGATAATCACCTTGATCAGCAAAAACATTTCCGAGATTGTTTAAGCTGTGGGCTTCACCGTTTTTATCACCTATGACTTCGGCAATTTTTAATGAGCGCTGATGATGATCAATGGCCTTTGGATAATCACCCTGGCTGTAATAAACCAATCCGAGATTGTTTAAGCTGCGGGCTTCACCTTTTTTATCGGTAGTAGCTTCAGCAATTTTTAATGAGCGCTGATAATGGTCAATCGCTTTGGGGTAATTACCTTTTAAGTAATATAGTGCCCCGATCGTTGAGAGGACTTTGGCTTTGCTCTTTTGGAGCCAACCTTTCATATCAAAGGAACCTTTCTCTCCGCTCGCAATGACAGTGATGATGGAGAGCGCTTTACGGGCATAGGTGAGGGCTGAGTCGGGGTGGGAGTATTTTAATTGCCAGGCGATGTCGTTGAGGAGATTTATTTTTGTGGTACCGTGGGTGGCGGTTTTGAGGGCAGCTATTAAGCTGTCGGTTTTAGGCTGGCTGCCTGCCTGCGCTAAAGCTTCCCGGCCTTCGGCACGGGACAGGTCGGCAGGCAGGTATGCTGCAAAATTAAGAGCAAAAACCAATGCGGTGAGAATGGTTCGTTGTTTCATAGTCATTTGTTAGTAATTCGGTGGTAATTTGTTGGTAATTCGATAGTAAAATGATACCTAAAAATCTAAATTAAAAAGAAAGAAAAGTGATGTAAATGTTATGATACTTCCTTAATTTAGTACAATAAAAGTAAAAAATTAAAACTTTAAACCATCACTCTTTGGGTGAAAAAATTAACACTTGTATTTCACAAAGCATCTTATAAATAGAACGCTGATGACGCTGATAAAACGGATAATCACAGATAAAAAATCAGCGCAAATCAGCTAAATCAGTGTCATCCGCGTTCTATAGGTAATTCCGGTTTTTCAATTTAGATTTTTAGGTGATATACTTTACTATCACAAAATAAACAAAGTAAAAATTGCCATCATAGCCCCCAATACAGCAAACAAAAGCCTTACCCAATTAAAACGGTGATCGGGACTGGCTTCAAAGAGAATGGTGGTGGAAATATGCAAAAAGCTGCCTGAAACAATTGCCATAATAATAATAAAAGTATTCCCCGAGATCAGATCAATGAGCAGATTGCTAACAGCCATTCCTATTGGAGATGCTAAAGCAAATATACTTAAAAGAATGATCGCAAAGGTAACATTGGCAAGCCGGTATAAAAGAACCGACATAAGTGCAAAAGCAGCAGGTATTTTATGGAGTATAATGCCATACAATACAGTGTTCATATCTATCCCGATATGAATCTCCCCCGAGTAACTCGGGGGGACAGGCGGGATGTCGCTTTGCTCCATTTGCCAGAATGTAAAGAGATCAGGTGTGTTTACAGAAGCCGGATTAATAAGTATGGCGCCTTCTAACAGTGAATGAACACTCAAAGATATCAATAATATATAGGGAACCAGGTTGTTGTGATGGTCGCTTTTATTGTGATGGATATGACCATGCTCAATTCCGTAAGAGAAAAATTCAAGGATCAACTGTAAGAAAAATCCTACAAGAATAAAAATGCCAATTTTAGCTGGATTTGTACCGGGTTGCAGGGATAAAAGTTCGGGCAGAATATGAGTAACCGTGATAGAAAAAAGAAATGCTCCACTGAAAGTTAAAATGAGCTTGAATTTTTGAAAATCAACTTTAGGAATAAGAAAAACGACAAGCCCTCCCAGAATAGCTGCCAGAAAAAGTGAAATGAAAGTTATTATCAGCATTGAATATAGTGTTCATGTGTTCAAGTGTTCACTTAAATTCTCCTGAATACCTGAACACATTTTTTTTAATCTTTGTATTTAAGGTTGTAAATATAGCAACTAAATTTGGTGTGGGTGTAAAAAAATACTTTTTAAATATTTTATACAAACTAAATTTTATTCATAAATTGCATTCTAAATTATTTTCTTAAAACAAAGATCATCCTATCAGAACCCTTCTCATCAAAATCATTAAGCCGGTAATCACCAAACACGTCTTCAAGCATCAATCCCACCTGTTTAAAATAAGACAGAAACTCGTCTTTTGTAATGGCTTTGACTTTTTCTTCAAATTGGTATTTTCTGCCGTCTGCCTGAAAGTTAATTTTTTTTACAATAAAGCCATCTTCAAAATTTCTTTTCAGGTTGAATGATATGTTTTCCACTTTTATTGTTTCTGATGTTACCAGGCTATTTATCACCCTGTTTGTATTCATAAAATCTATGATCAGCTTACCTCCACTGACCAATGCCTGTGCTGCACTTTTTATTACTTTTACATTGTCTGTGTCTTCCTCAAAATAGCCAAATGATGTGAACAAATTCAAAATATAATCATAATAATGAGACTTATATACATTCCGCATATCGTGTACATAGAAACCAGCTCCACCAGCCCCCCCACCAGCCCCCCTAAATCCCCCCAAAGGGGGGACTTTGCCATCCCCTTTCCCTTTGGGCAATTGGGGCGGGAAGTCCCCCCTTTGGGGGGATTTAGGGGGGCTGGTTGCATATTTAATATTTTCTTCAGACAGGTCAATTCCAGTAACATCATATCCTTTCTTATTGAGATAAACAGCATGGCGACCCCTGCCGCATGGCATATCCAGGATCTTATCACCGGGCTTGAGTTGTAAATAATCTTCCAGGTTATCAATAAACAATTTTGCCTCATCCTCATCTCTGTGTTTGTAAAGAAGGTGATAATATGGGGAATTAAACCATTTATTGTACCACATTTTATATATACAGGTTACGATTTTTTATTTTACGGGATTAAATGTATTATTTATTGAATTAAATTTCATAAATTTCGGCAGAAAAATAAATAACCAGATCAATTAAGTTAGTTATCAAACATGAAAAAAATTACAAGAACAGTAATAATTGCAATATTACCTATTGCCTGGTGCCTACTGCCAACTTCTTCAAAAGCCCAGGGCAAATTAAAATCTGCTATGGAGCTATCCATGTTAAAAGAATATATCAATCTAAGCGATGCGCTGAAAGATCCATCAAAAGTATATAAATTACATCTGTCTGACCCGCTAAAAGATCAGGTAAGCATTATTGCGATTTTAAAATTTAAAAACCTGCAATATTTGTACCTGGATGGCACCGGGTTGGATGCTTTGCCTCCCGAAACAGGGTTGCTCAAAAACATTCAGAGATTAAATATTGCTGACAATAATATCAGAGCGCTTCCTGAAAGTATAACAAAATTAAAAAACCTGCAAACGATAAATCTTGCAAATAACACGAATTTGAATATTGATGATGCTTTAGAAAAGCTATCAAAACTCTCAACTCTGAAAAATATTGACCTGGGCGCTAACAACCTTACGTTGTTACCCGAAGGTTTATATAAGTTTACAGACCTGGAGGTGCTTGAATTAAATGATAACCAGCTCACAGAAGTGCCATCGGATATCCAAAAGTTAAAAAGCCTGAAAGCCCTCTATCTGCATAATAATAAAATATCAGTAGTTCACAAAAACATCAGCAAATTAGAAGAGCTTAAGACCTTAGACCTGATGAACAATGAAATTCATAAACTCCCGGATGAAATCGTTAAGCTTGAAAACCTTCAGTGGCTCAAATTGAAAGGCAATAAGCTCATTACGCTGCCTGCCAAAATAGGAGAGCTGCAAAACCTCCATGGATTAGACCTTTCAGATAATCAACTCGCAGAATATGAAAAAAAGAGAATTATGAGGATATTTTCTCATAATATTAATGTGATGCTTTAAAGCGCAAAGTGCGTGGCGCATAGCGCAAAGCGTTTTATACATTTATACTAGAGTTGGCATGCATTGTAAAAGGGCTATGAACCAGACACTCTACATATTGACTTTTTTTGCCCTACTGACATCTTGTGCTAATAACACAAAACAGGACAGCGTAATCATTGGCGAAACCGAATATCTTGGCTTTTCAGATTTGCCTGAACCACAATTCGTGACAGACCCAGACGAAAAGAAAATAGTATCAATTACAGACACACTATACAAGAGCGACACCTTAAAAATTAAATTCAAGACACCGCATTCAAGGGACTTTGCCATCACAACACCAGACGATAAGTTCTTTTTTGTGGTTTATTGGGGCAACGACACGACAAACCCATCGCTTGTTGACTGGACAGAATTTGAGAATCTGGACTATTTGGAAATTATCACCGACCAGACAACAGCAAATCCTTGGGACGCGAGAGAACCCAAAAACAAGTTAATCTTTAACATAACTGGACAATATGAAATACTATTGAGCGAGAACCTTGAAACAGATGACGGGACACCAGTTGAAGTAGAACGAGTATACTACTATGACAAAAAAAATAAAAATAACTACACGGCAACAAAAAATAAATGCCATTAAAACAGGCGTTTATTCAAAACCGTTGCAATATGTAAAGAATTAAATGAAAAAAAATAAAATGAAAGGATTCGACTATTACTTAAGCGATGAAACGATAAAGAATTACCAGAAGAAGCCCATCGAATTACGACTCAAGTGGCAATAAGTAAATTTATAATTGAATTCACATTTATTGACCAATAAGAATTAGAAATTAAAATCTATAACTTAATGGGCAATTTAATTTACGAATTATCCCAACAAAAAAATTCAAATGAATCACTTAAAGTGGATTTTTCTAATCAACCTAACGGAATATATTACGTAAAAATTAAAACCACAGATGGAATTGTAACTAATAAAATTGTGTTAATTAGGTAAGAAAAAAATTTAATTATTTAATCCATATAAAAAAAGAAAATGAAAACTTTAAAAGTACCTATAAACGAACTTGATTATGCGAAATTCGGGTTTAATGCTGATAAAATCCCCTTTACCGAACTAAAAGAAAAAATCAGCATAGAGATCGCCAAACAAGCACTTATTAAATGTCAAACTATTGCCCAAAAAACAGGTCTGTCAAAAATGACTCTAAAGAAAATAAATGACGAAATTAGAGCAGTAAGAAAAAATGCAAAAAATCGTCATTGATAATAAATTTTTGGAATTGGCAGTTGCTGGAAAAGCTGAATTTGTGATTACAGGAAATAAAAAGGACTTTACAATGCGTGAGTATGAAGGGATAAAAATTGTCTCCCCTAAAGAATATTGGGAACAATATAAGTGAGGAAAAACAAAATGAAAAAAAATAAAATCAAAGGATTCGACTATTATTTAAGCGATGAAACGATAAAGAATTATCAGAAAAAGCCCATCGAATTACGGCTCAAGTGGCAATAAGTGAATTTATAATTGAATTCACATTTATTGACCAATAAGAATTAGAAATTAAAATCTATAACTTAATGGGCAATTTAATTTACGAATTATCCCAACAAAAAAATTCAAATGAATCACTTAAAGTGGATTTTTCTAATCAACCAAATGGAATATATTACGTAAAAATTAAAACTAAAGAAGGTATTTTAACCAGGGAAATTGTTTTGATGAGATAAGTTAAGTATTTTTATTAACTTTGTAAAAAAACAAGGAAATGAAAACAATACAATTATTAGTCAACGAAGAAGATTATCTTAAATATGGTTTGAGAAATAACACAATGACATTATCTGAATTCAGGGACAAAATTGAGATAGAGATTTTTCAAAAGTCAATTGAGAAGTCTCTTAAAATTGCAAAAGAAACTGGCCTATCAGAAATGTCTTTAAAAGATATTAATGCAGAAATAGAGGAAGTAAAAAAAGGTGCATAACGTAGTTTTAGATACAAATGTTGTTATTTCATCCATAATTAATGTCGGGTATTCTAATAAGGTCCTTTACCAATTAATTGCCCCCAGGAAAATTACCCTACACATTTCTACCCCAATATTAGATGAATATATTAAAGTTCTTTCAAGGCCTAAATTTACCAAATTCAAAAACTTTAAAACTAATTCAGATTTTATTTTATCAAACATTTACAAAGTAGGAAGAAAATTTACTCCTGATATCGAATTAGATGTGATTAAAGATAAATCTGACAATAAGTTCATTGAATTAGCAGTTTTTTCAAAAGCAAATTTTATTATCACTGGAAACACAAAACATTTTACAATTAAAGAGTATAAAGATATTAAGATTATTTCACCAAAAGAGTATTGGGAAAATTTCGGAAAAAAATAATATTGATTGATTAAGTAGGGATTTTTTTTTTAACTCTTCTCTTTCAGGATAATGCTTGACTATATTGCAATATGTAAAGAATTAAATGGAAAAAGGATAAAATATATAGTCGTTGGGGGTGTGGCTATCAACATTCATGGTATCCCAAGGATGACTTATGATCTGGATTTTATCCATAAAAGATTAAAAAAATGAAACAAAATAAAATCAAAGGATTCGACTATTATTTAAGCGATGAAACGATAAAGAATTACCAGAAAAAACCTATCGAATTACGGCTCAAGTGGCTATACATGGGTAACCTGGTACGTATGCATTACCCTAAAGATATCATCAAACTTCATAACAAATTCAGAGACGGCATATTATAAATAAATATGAGTCCACTCTAAAAAGTATTTTTGTTTCTCGCCAAGACGCAAAGGAAGCAAAGAACGCAAAGTAAATAAAAAAAATTACCTTTGCGGTCTTTGCTCACTTTGCGGCTTTGCGAGAAAATATTTATTTCTTTACAATTATTTACTTTTTAGAGGGTACTCAAATATGAAATTACATTACTATAAAGATACAGATTCTTTGTATATAGATTTAAACTCTAAACCTGGTGTTGATTCACAGGAAATTGTTAATGGGCTTGTTATTGATTTTGATGAGAATGGTAATATTGTAGGGATAGATATTCAGGATGCATCGGAAAAGCTTGATTTAAAAACATTTGAAATGGTGTCATTACCAACTCAAGAAACAAAACTAGCCTAAATATATTTCCTTGTTATTTTTACCAATTCAACTATGGGCATTAAAGCTTGTTTAAGCAAACCCTTTGCCTCCCTTATAGCCCGCAACATAAAAAACTGGTCGAATAAACCTGTTGAAACCCAGGATAAAGTCTTTAAAAAATTAGTTATCGCAGCAAAAGATACCCTTTTCGGCCAGGAACATGATTTTGGTTCAATCAGAGATCACCAGGATTTCAAAGAAAGGGTTCCGGTTCGTAATTATGAAGCGCTTTCCGGTTATTTCAATAAGATCATCGAAGGGCAGGAAAATGTGTTGTGGAAAGGCAAGCCCATCTATTTGAGCAAAACATCAGGAACAACCTCAGGGGCAAAATACATCCCAATCACTAAAGGGTCATTGCGCAATCACCTCAACGCTGCCAGGGATGCTTTGCTGTTATATATTGCCCAAACGGGTAAAACCGGCTTTGTCGATGGCAAAATGATCTTTCTGCAAGGCAATCCGGAGTTGGATAAAACAGGCAATATTCCGGTTGGGAGGCTTTCGGGCATTGTAGCTCATCATGTTCCTGTCTGGCTGCAAAAGAACAGGATGCCTTCGTACAGCATCAACTGTATTGAAGATTGGGAGGCAAAAGTGGATGCGATTGTGGAGGAAACCTTAAAGGAGGATATGAGGCTGATCAGCGGCATACCTCCCTGGGTTCAGATGTATTTTGATAAATTGATCGAAAGATCAGGAAAGCAAAACATAGCTGAGATCTTTCCAAATTTCTCTCTTTTTGTTCATGGAGGTGTAAATTATCAGCCTTACCAGAAAAGCATTGAAAATACAATAGGCAAAAGCATTGATGTGATTGAGACCTATCCTGCCTCTGAAGGATTTATTGCCTACCAGGATTCGTTTACTGCAGAGTCCCTTTCAGGAGACTCTGCTGGGTCTGTTGGTTTGTTATTGCTCTTAAACAACGGCATTTTTTATGAATTTATTCCTGCCAATGAATATTTTTCAAAAAATCCTACCCGTTTATCAATCGGAGAAGTAGAAATTGGTGTAAACTATGCTATTATCTTAAGCACCAATGCAGGGCTTTGGGGTTATTCGATTGGAGATACGGTGCAATTTGTTTCAAAAAACCCATATAGATTGATCGTTACCGGAAGAATCGAGCATTATATCTCAGCTTTTGGAGAACATGTAATAGCATCTGAAGTAGAAGCGGCCTTGCTTGCTGTCGCAAAAGAGGAAAGTGTAAGCATAACAGAATTTACGGTTGCGCCACAGGTGAATCCTCCTGCCGGAGAGACCCCTTACCATGAATGGTATATTGAATTTAATGATCCACCCATGGATATTGCTGCTTTTGCTAAAAGAGTAGACGAAAGGTTATGTGAAAAAAATATATATTACAACGACCTGATAACCGGGAGCGTACTTAAACCCCTGAAAATCAGGGAAATGAAAAAAAATGCTTTCAGAAAATATATGAAGTCTAAAGGTAAATTGGGCGGTCAAAACAAGGTACCGAGATTGGCAAATGATAGAAATATTGCTGATGAATTGGAAGTTTGGATTGAATAGCGGGTAGCGCAAAGCGCATAGTACAAAGCTTGAAGCAATGGCTAAAGCGTTGAACGCCATGCGCTATGCTCTATGCGCTTTGCGCACTTAGTCTCCAATAATTTTCACCATAACCCTTTTTTTCCTCATTCCATCAAATTCTGCATAATAGATCTGCTCCCAGGGGCCAAAATCTAAATTACCATCGGTTATTGCCACCACCACTTCTCTACCCATAATGGTTCTCATTAAGTGTGCATAGGCATTATCTTCCCCGGTTAAATTATGCTTGTAACTTTTGTTTACATCCACCAATTCATGCAGCCAATTTTTATAATCTGCTATTAAGCCTGATTCCGCATCATTAATGTAAACTGAAGCGGTTATGTGCATGGCATTCACTAAAACGAAGCCTTCCCTGACCCCACTTTTTTTAACCGCACTTTCAACCTTATCTGTAATATTTACAAATTCGATTCTTTCCTCTGTGCCAAACCAAAGATGTTCTGTGTATGATTTCATTATTCTTGTTTATTTGCTGGCGTAATTGTCTGGTCTCTGAAGCTTTTACAGGGCGCACGATAAATTTCATCTCTTCAAAGAAATCATTTTATTATTAAGTAGTTCGATTGTACTTTCAGCAAGGTTAATAAAAATCCTAAAACTCTCATCTGCGATCAATTTTTCATTTATTAACTGCTTGAAGGCATTTCTACGCAGTTCAGTGATCTCTTTTAAATATCTTTCACATTCATCAGTAGTTTTAAAATTCTCCACATTTTGCTCAATTTCGAGAAGCCGAATGTAATATTTATCAATTCTGTCTTTCTTCCTGTGCTTATTCCATCTTACCAGGCTTGGAATACCTCCTGCCAGTACTATAAAGATCGAAAAAAAAACTCCTATCATTTCTGCATACCTTTCAAAAAAAGAAGGCTCGTTACGTTCAAGATACATCTTTACTCCTTCGTGAAGCGGAAAATTTACTGTACCGGAACTAAAGTTTTCAGAAAGACTACCAAGCAACGGATTGTTATTACTAAGAATAGGCGCATTATTAAAAATTGATTCAACAAAATCTTTTATTATATACGGATCCATATCATCATGAGTGAGCAGCACACAATCTATAGCTATTGTTAAAACGGGTTGGCGCGGACCACTGCTGCCGTAAGTATTTTTGGGTATAATAAAATGCCTTGCCCTTGGATAGCTCATATTAAAACCTTCCACCGTTGAGCCTTTGCCTGCCAATTCAAAGTTATCAAAGCTGTAAATAACACCGTTAAGGTTTGAAACCATATTAAAAATTCGGGAATTGTTAAAACCGGTGATCGAACAGCTTACATTAATCGAATCACCTATCAGGTTTTCACCAAAAGTGCAATAGATCATATTAAACCCGTTGGTATCAATGTCAAATGCATTAAAAAGGATTTTCATGAATCGGGCAGTGCCGCTTGTTGTCGGGCCTATTGCAACATTTCTACCCAATACCAGATCTTTGAGAGACTTTGGCTTTAAGCTGTCATGATAGACGATAAACAGAATTTCAGGATATACCGGCAGCATAGTTCTTATTTTAGAATCAACTACGTTAGCTGTGACAAACTCTTCAACCCTTGTATCATTCTGAACAAAGGCAAAGTCAGCTTTTCTATCTATTAATAGCAGGCAGTTGGTTTTGGAATTGAGTTCTTTACCTTCGAGCACTTTAATTTTACCCAGCCCGTCCATTTCCCATATTTCGGCAATGCTTTTTCCGATATTATTGTAGGTTGCCCCAGGTGAGGAAGTTGCCATTACATATTCATTTCTGTTTTTGGAGCAATGGGTAAAAGTGGCAAGAATAGCAGAAAATAAGATAATGTTGACTCCTATATTTTTGT
This sequence comes from Cytophagales bacterium, assembly GCA_019456305.1. NCBI lineage: Bacteria > Pseudomonadati > Bacteroidota > Cytophagia > Cytophagales > Cytophagales bacterium. Next base: position 24,196 of record VRUD01000032.1, read on the forward strand.
ATCGAAATTCCAATGTTTTCATTGAAAACTAAGTTACTAAGAAGATTTATTAATGTCAAGCTGTCCTTCCGTACTTGCAACAATTGACGCTACCGTAGCATCTCCGGTAATGTTAACCACTGTTCTGCACATATCCAGGGGTCTGTCCATGGCAAATATCAAGGCGATCCCGGCAGGATCAATGCCGATAGCCTGCAATACGATCACCAGCATTACTGTTCCGGCACCAGGTACAGCAGCAGCTCCGATGGAAGCCAAAGTAGCAGTTAAAACAATGGTCAGTTGATGAGCAATGGTTAAGTCATGCCCAAATGCCTGGGCAATAAATACAGCAGCAATGGACTGGTATAGGCTGGTACCATCCATATTAATGGTAGCTCCCAATGGTAAAGCAAAGCTGGTTATTTCTTTAGAAACTCCCAGATCTTCTTCACATTGTTTCATCGTTACGGGCAGGGTTGCAGCGCTGGAGCTTGTAGAAAAAGCTACCAATTGAGCAGGTATGATGCCTTTAAAAAAAGTTCCATATTTCATTTTTGTGAAGACCCGGAGAACAGAAGGATAAAGGATATAAGCCAGGAATACCAAACCGATTATTACTGTAAAGGAGTAGATCAATAATGCTGTTAGAAGCTCTAATACATCCCCGGAAAAATCTACGATGATGCCTGCTAATAATGCAAATACGCCAATCGGTGCGGCTTTCATAACTATTTCTACTACTTTTATAATCGCCTCAAACACCCCATCAAAGAAATCTATGACGGGGCCTGCCTTATTTTCAGGTATTAGCACCAGTGCAAATCCAAACAGGATAGCAAAGAAAATGACCTGGAGCATATTTTTGTTGTCCTGAAAAGAGAAAAATATATTTTTGGGAACAATATCAACAAAAAAATCAAGCGGACCCCTTTCTTTATATTGGTCAGCCGTTTGCTGTTTTTCAAAAGCTTTTGATGCATACTGTTCCTTAAGCTGCTCTTTTTTTTCTTCAGAAAAAGTATCACCGGGCCTGATCGTGTTTACAAGTAAAAGACCGATGCCTACAGCCACAACCGTTGTGACAAGGTAAAGTCCAATGGTTTTTCCGCCAATCCTGGAGAGCTTTGCTACATCACTCAGACTAGATACTCCTTTTATCAGGGATGCTAATACCAAAGGAACAGCAATGAGCATCAGCAGGTTGATAAAGATGGTTCCAAAGGGCTTGATCCATAATTTTGTAAATTCAGTCCAGCCGAATGAAATTGCTGCCAGGCCCCATATTATTCCAAGCACCAGGCCAATGAGGATTTTCCAGTGTATTGCTATTTTTTTCATAAATTAGGTGGAATTCTTATTCAGGTATCTCACTTAGAAATTCCTTAAGCTCTTTATCAGAAATATCATCTTTTTCGCCCTTACTATAAATAGAAAACATATAGACGGTTTGTTTAACAATTTTAACTTTGGTAATCACTATTTATAAAATCTTTAGCAGGTCTGGATTTCAGCTTACCTTGTTCAATAAGTTGAACTTCTTTAAGCCCTTGTCTAATGTTTTCTAAAATTTCTTCTTTGGTAGGCTCCTTATATTCTTCTTCATCCAAAGCGTTATTTAATTGCTTTTGAATAGTCTGCCATTCTTTAATTGGCAGCACTACGGCAGTTGTTTTGCCCTTATTATCGATAAGGTATTGGATGCTCATTTTTTCTTAATTTTATTGAAGATAGATACAAAGGTAAACAATTATTATTTATTTGCCAAATGACAAATAAGCTTACTTTTAAAATTATAATAAGTTTTCAATTTTAGAAATTTTATTCCTCAAATAAAAATCCGCCAATACAATTGCCGCCATTGCCTCTACAATAGGCACAGCTCTCGGCACCACACAGGGGTCGTGCCTGCCTTTACCTTCTATAATAACTTTGTTCCCTTTCTCATCAATACTTTCCTGGTCTTTCATAATGGTAGCCACAGGCTTGAAGGCAACCCTGAAATAAATATCCTGGCCATTGGAGATGCCTCCCTGGATACCTCCTGAAAAATTTGTTTTGGTTTTAACCTTGCCATTTTCTGTATAAAAAGCGTCATTATGCTCTGAACCGTACATCCTTACTCCCTCAAAACCGCTGCCATATTCAAAACCTTTTACGGCATTGATGCTGAGCATAGCTTTGGCTAATTCGGCCTGAAGCTTATCAAACACCGGCTCTCCTAGCCCGGTTGGTACGCCCTGGATGACGCAAGTTATTACACCGCCGGTAGTATCCCTGCTTTTCCTGGTTTTTTCAATGTAGCCAACCATCAGATCTGCGGTTTCTTTATCAGGGCATCTTACCATGTTACGTTCTGTTTGCGACAAATCCAATGCTTTATAATCTTTTGTTAATTCTATCGGACCCACCTGCGAAACAAAAGCACGAATATTCATATCAATTTCAGATAACAACTGTTTAGCAACAGCCCCGGCAGCTACTCTTACAGCAGTTTCGCGTGCAGAGCTGCGTCCCCCACCTCTATAGTCTCTTATGCCATACTTTTCCTGGTAAACATAATCTGCATGGGAAGGGCGGAATTTATCCGCAATATGAGCATAGTCCTGAGATTTTGCATCTTTATTCCGGATCAGCATAGAAATGGGTGTACCCAAAGTAGTACACTCAAAAATTCCTGAAAGGATTTGTACTTCATCCCCTTCTTTACGGTGAGACGTTATGCTGGATTGGCCGGGTTTTCTTCTATCCAGCTCTTTTTGTATAAATGAAAGATCAATTTTAATACCCGCAGGGCAGCCATCTATTACTACCCCGATTGCTTTGCCGTGTGATTCTCCGTAAGTGGTGATTTTGAAGATTTTTCCGTAGGAGTTGCTCATATTAATTCTCTGATGCCAATATAATTATTTATAATGCTAATCCCGAGTACTCGGGACTAATTATACGAATATTTTTACTCTGCTTCTTAATATAGATTTCATTATTAGTATCATTAGTCCCGCATATTTGCGGGATTAGCATTTTTTTATTAGTATCATTTCTTAAACATAAAAATCGCAGTAACCACTACCATGAGCAATATCAGCACATTCACTATCAGGTTAATATACCCGTTACTATTCAAACTGATGAGTGTATTGTCTTCAAAAGGAATATTATTATAAAAGCTTCCAAGATCATTAGAGCTGATATAAGTATTCTTAAAGCTCTCCCCCGTAACATTTATTTTAATATCTGAGCGTAGCGTATCATACTGCTCTTTCCAGGGATTAAAGTATATCCAGCTAAAATAGTTACCCAGGTTATATTCACCCGGCTCTTTGGGAATAGCATAATAGCTAAACAACTTTTCACCCACCACGCGTCCATAGCTTCGCCTGATGCTCTGCCTGATATTGGGCGGATAAAATTCAATCCTGATATCTTTAGGTATTTCAGGGTTGTTTACCGCTGAAATATTTCCTTCACCTACAACCTTAAAATTGTAAGTAAAACTTTCACCGGTATTAATTTCTTTAGCTCCTGTTTCTTCTTCCAGCCTGTAAATACCCACAGAAACAATATCTTTCAAGGGATGGGGAGGGAGCTCTTTGACATTGATTATTTTGGGTTTGGTCCAGAAGGTTTTAAAATCCTGTTTCTTGTTGTTACCGAAGAAAGAAGGATTTTTTGCTACCTTGTACTTTATCATTTTCAGACCAACCGAAGGGAACTGCAGGGGTTCTGTATTGAGCGGGAAAAAAGCAGATTCATAAATCCTGTACCTCGTATATGGCTTATTGTTTATTTTGACAGGCTCAGGCTGCACTTGTTCAATACCGAAATTTTCTTCCCAGCAGTTTTCCGGCTTTATTTTTTTTATCATATCAGTAAGTTGTTTACCCAGCTCATAAAAGTGCATTTCCGCTCTGTTCCTGGCTGAAACGTACAGAGCCAGTGAGGTAGTCACACCTTCACCTACGTAAACTTCATCTTTATTGGTGGTGAGTGCAAAAAAAGCATCTTCCTTCACATTAATAAATTCTTCAGGTTGACTTTTTTTACCGAAAAAGCGACCAAAGGGATCAAAAGCGAACGGATCATGTTGTTTTTGTTGTTTTGGGGGTCCTACCTTGATGATAGTTCCGTTTGAAGTGACTTTTTTCTCATTAATTACCATTGTAAATGGCTTTAACGGAAGTGTGCCTTCCCTCTCAGGCAAATAATTTTGAGTGATGCTTTGTGAAGAAGTGATCTTTCCGCTGATGATATTTGTAGTTTGAGAGGAAGAAGTACCTCTTTTAATAAACCCCGGAATATCAGGAAACGGGCTGTATTTTTTCAGGCCCTGATTTTTTACAGTGATCGTGATTGTAAACATTTCATTGGAGGCGATGTTATTTTTTCCCAACTTTATTGAAGCTTCCTGAGCTTTGGAAATATTCCAAAAAATTATTAATAGTGAAATGAACAAAAATGCTGTTTTTCGTTTGATCATAAGTAACGTAACAACTTGTCCAGCCTTTTCCCTAGGTACTCTCTGTGGAAAATTCAGGATCCTTGTTGCAGTTAATGTATTGAAAGAATGCAAAAATACAAAAATAATGATAAGCCGGTATTGATGTAAAAATTATATTAAAAAAAATTAACACTATTTCTTTTGCATTATAAATGAATTACTTATATTTGCCACCCTTTTTACAGCGTGTTTGAAGTAACACTAAAAAAGTTGGCAATTGGCAATTGGCAATTTGAGCTCTAATTGCCAACTGCCTTTTGCTCCCGCCTGAGGCGGGACCAACTATTTTTTTAATGGATTATCTAAGTTATAAAACTATTTCGGCAAATAAAGCAACCGTAAAAAAGAATTGGTTTATTGTAAATGCCGATGGTGCGATTTTAGGCAGGTTATCAAGCAGGGTTGCAAGTATGATCAGGGGAAAACATAAAACCTATTTCACACCGCATGTAGATTGTGGAGACAAAGTGATTGTGATCAATGCAGAAAAGGTGCGGCTTACAGGAAGGAAATGGGATAAAAGAGAGTATTTTTCTCATTCAGGCTATCCTGGGAGCCAAAAAAGAACAACTCCGCGACAATTGGTAGCAAAGTCTCCGCCAAAACTCATTGAGAGAGCCGTAAAAGGGATGTTGCCCAAAAACAGGTTAGGGAGAAAATTATTTAAGAACTTATATGTTTATGAAGGCAGTAAGCATCCTCACGACATTCAGCAACCGAAAGAACTAAAATTTTAATTACTAAGTAAACCATGAAATCAATAAACACAGTAGGCAGAAGAAAAACATCAATAGCAAGAATTTATTTGAAACCAGGCAATGGTGAAATTCTCATAAATAAAAAAGATTATAAACAATACTTTCCTACTTTTTTGCTTCAGCATGTTATAGATCAACCAATGAATGCTGTAGAAGAAAAAGACAAATACGATATAAAGATCAATGTTAAAGGCGGGGGAGTTAACAGCCAGGCAGAAGCAGTTAGAATGGCTGTTGCCAGGGCGCTATGCGAAGTAAATTCAGAATACCGCCCAACACTAAAGAAGGAAGGTTTTCTGAAAAGAGACCCCAGGATGGTTGAGCGTAAGAAATACGGTAAAAGAAAAGCCAGGAGGAGTTTCCAGTGGTGTAAACGTTAGAACATAAATTCGCAAGTTGATTAAAAAATAAAATTACTAAAAATTGAACAAAGTAAAAATTATATAAAGCTACTGGGTGCTTGGCACTGGGTACTCGGAAAACGAAGTGACAATGAATATCGACAACCCAGAACCAAGTACCCAGAACCTGATTATTAAAAACAAGAAAGATAAATTGAAGTACAAATGTTTAAAAACATTGAGATTTCGATACTATAAATTATAAATTACAAATCTATGTCCAACAATATCGGTCACAAAGAATTATTAGACGCAGGGGTTCATTTTGGTCATTTGGCAAGAAAATGGGATCCCAGGATGGCTCCCTATATTTTTATGGAGCGAAATGGGATACACATCATTGATCTGAATAAAACCATTGAATGTTTAAAGGAAGCCACAACATCAATTAAAAATGTAGCCCGAACTGGCAGAAAGATCCTTTTTGTAGCAACTAAAAAACAGGCAAAAGGTGCTATCCAGGAGGAAGCAAAAAGGCTGAGGATGCCTTATGTAACTGAAAGATGGCTTGGGGGAATGCTTACAAATTTTGCTACTATAAGGAAATCCATTAAAAAAATGACTGCTTTGGATAGGATGATGAAGGAAGATACCTATAAGAACTTTACAAAAAAAGAGCGTTTGATGAAGACAAGAAAAAAGGAAAAAATCGAAAGAGTTTTAGGTGGCATCAGTGAACTCAACCGGCTCCCTACAGCATTATTTGTAGTAGATGTGAAAAAAGAATTTATTGCCGTTAATGAAGCTACTAAATTGAATATCCCGGTATATGGGATGGTAGATACGAACTCCAATCCTGAGCAAATTCAATTTGCTATCCCATCTAACGATGATGCATCAAAAGCAATTGCTGTTATAACCTCTATATTCGGTAAAGCAATTGAAGAAGGACTGGAAGAAAGGAAGAAGATTAGGGAAGAAGAACATAAATCCAGGGAAGGGCAGACTGAAGGATCTGATGATACCGGGGAAAGCCAGCCTGACGACCTGTCCAGCGCTGCAAGTCGGAAAGATCAGGAAGCCATAAAGGTACAAACAGACAATGAAGGCTCAGAAGTAAAACAATCCCGGGTATTCGGGACTGGTACGCACGATCCCGCCTTCAAAAAAGAAAAAAATTCCCCCTCTCACCCGGGAGACAAAACCTTAGTGCAGGCAGGTGGAGAAGTTGAAAAGAAGGCAGTAAAAAATGAAACTCCCGGAAAAGAAAAACCTAAGAGAATAAGAAAGCCTGTTTCGGCTGGCTCCACACAAGCAACAAGTGATAGCAAAGGAACTAAAACAATAAAAAAGAAAGCAAAAAAAGAAGCTGGGAAAAACGAAAAAGCAAAGAAAGAACCTGTGAAAGTATAAATTCAACGTGTTCAGGTATTCGTGTGTTAATGCTATCTGTAGCAACAATTTAGTTTTGCAACATTAATTTGTAATAATATATTTTATGATTACAATATTGCGTAATTAAATTGTTGCTACACTATCTCTCTTGAACACATGAACACATTCAAAATGATGACAATTACAGCCAATGAAGTTAATAAGCTGCGGCAGATGACCGGTGCCGGAATGATGGATTGTAAAAAGGCGCTCATTGAATCTGAAGGGAATTTTGAAGCAGCAATTGATATCCTGAGAAAAAGAGGACAGAAAGTTTCTGCTGCCAGGGCAGACAAAGAAGCCTATGAAGGAGCTGTTTTTATCAGAACCAATACCAGCGCTACAGAAGGTATAATATTAGCATTGAATTGTGAAACTGATTTTGTTGCCCGCAATCAGGAATTCATCAAATCAGGTGAAACAATTGCTGATGCTGCTCATGAAAAGAACCCTGATAACATTGAAAAACTGTTAGAACTTTCTGTTGATAATAAAAGCGTTAATGAGTATCTTACCGACCTCATGGGAAAGATCGGTGAAAAAGTTTATATCAGTACTTATGAAAAAGTGAAAGCTGAAAAAGTTGTCGGGTATGTGCATACTAACGCTAAGCTTGGCGTGTTGGTAGCCTTAAAAGGTATAAATAGTGTTGATACAACTGAAGTAGGTAAGGATGTCGCTTTGCAAATTGCATCCATGAATCCTATTGCTGTTGATAAAGATGATATTGATCCCAAAATAATAGAAAAGGAAATAGAAATTGGCAAAGAGCAGGCAAAAGCAGAAGGAAAGCCGGATGATCTTCAGGAAAAAATTGCCCGTGGTAAGCTCAATAAGTTCTACCAGGATAATACTTTATTAAACCAGAAGTTCGTAAAAGACCCTTCAAAAACTGTAGCTCAATTGCTGGATAGCGTTCAAAAGGGGTTGACAGTTTCCGGGTTTAAGAGAGTAGCAATTTAAATGCGCATAGCGCATAGCGTAGAGACGTCCAAATTGGGCGTCTCTACGCTATGCGCTATGCGCAATACATTTCAGCTCAATGGCTATAGGCGTAGGGAGGCTTTTCACTTCTACGGTTGTTCTGCATGGCTGGTTGTCTTTGAAATATTCCCCATAGATCTTATTGTAAATTTCAAAATCATCTTTCATATTGGTAAGAAATACTGTAACATCTATTAATTTATCCCAACCCGAGCCGGCATCTTCTAATATCTGCCTTACGTTTTTAAAAACAGCGTGGCATTGCCTGGCAATATCATGATCAATTATATTTCCATTTTTATCTAATTTAACTCCCGGTATATCTTTTGAGCCACGCACTCTTGGCCCTACTCCTGACAAAAATAGTAAGTTGTCAACCCTGCGTGCATGGGGATAAAGTCCAACTGGTTCCGGGGCTTTCTCTGATCTGATAAGTTCGTGATTTTTCTTATTCATAACTTGGATGGTTTGTAATTTATACCTTGTCAATCAGTTGTAATTCGGTTGTAATTCGGTTGAATTACCATTGAATTACCATTGAATTACCAACAAATTACCATTGAATTACCATTGAATTACCATTGAATTACTATTGAATTACTATTGAATTACCATTGAATTACCATTGAATTACCATTGAATTACCATTGAATTACTATCAAAAGTATATCGTACAACCAGGCAGTGAATCCTTAATTTTCTTTTTTTCCACATGATTCAGTGGATTTCCGACAAGATTAAGTGTGGTTAATTTTTTTAAAGTTATTATTTCGCCAGGCATAGAAGTAAGTTCATTAAATGCAAGGTCTAATTCAACCAATGAGTGTAAATTGCCAATTGAGGCAGGGATATTTTTTAAGTCGTTATTCCGCAGAAAAAGATGCTGCAGGTGTGTTAATTTACCAATTTCATCAGGCAGTGTGGTTAGCTGGTTTTTGTTAAGGTTTAGTCCTTTAATTTTAGTGTTATTTCCAATTGCCTGGCTAAGCGAAGTTAATTTATTGCTGCTAAGGTCCATAAAAATGAGATTTTTGAAATTAGAAATAGCTTCGGGTAACTGAGCAAGTTTATTATTATATAAATTTAGCTTTAATATGTTTATCATCTTCTTTGAGTTTTCCGGCAGGTCATACAAAATTTTTGAGCTAAAGTCTGCACAAAACACTATTTCAGGTTCAAAGAAAGCTGATAGTAAATGAAAACATTCGCTCATACAATCACTTTCAAGCATTGTGAAAGCAGGGGTATTTCCAAAAGTTAACGCCTCCACCAGGTCATAACAAGGTTCGTTATTATGAAATCCTACACTTTCTGCCAGGAGCTTTTTTGCCCTGGCTCTTTGATAATACGCATCTGCATAGCCGGGTTTAGTACTTATTGCACTGGTAAAATCTCCGATTGCTTTGATATAATCTTTTTTATTGATCTTATCAATCCCGCTTTTATAAAAAGAATTGGGGTTGGATTGGGCATAACTTTGCAAGGCAATGTTAATAATGATCACTAAAACAGTTAAAAGACTTTTCATATGGTTTGGCTTTATTAGCTTCCAGGCTGCAAATTTAATATTAACTAATTGGTTTTGCAATGCTCTCTTATAGTTTTGTTCATATTAAAACTTTTTTATTAACTTTGCTCTGCACTTTAAGGTTGAATGTGCTTATTAAAAATGAAATTATAAAATCACTAAATATAAATGGGAAGAATATTAGCTCTGGACTATGGTACTAAACGGGTGGGAATAGCTGTTACCGATCCTTCTGAAATTATTGCAACACCATTAGAAACAATTCATTCAAAAGATATTCTTGAGTTTTTAAAAATATATAATGAGAAAGAAAATATAAAAAGTTTTGTAGTGGGTCTTCCCAAAAAGTTAAATAACACGGACACCCACGCAACAAAACCTGTCAGGATGTTTGTCAGGCAGTTAGGAAAAAAATTCCCCGGCAAAAAAATTCATTTATGTGACGAGCGATTTACCTCAAAAATAGCTCAACAAGCTATGTTGGAAGGGGGAATGAAAAAAAAGGACAGGCAAAATAAAGCAAACGTGGATAAAATAAGTGCAACCATCATTTTGCAATCTTATTTAGAAAGCAGGAAGCATAGAGCATAGAGCAGAGCCCCGCCTGTGGCGGGGCCCTGCACTATTAATTTTCAATTCCATGATTTACCCCATTGTAGCATACGGAGATCCTATTCTTAAGAAAGTCACAAAAGAGATTGAAGAAGGGTCAATTGATATTAAGAAGCTTTCAGAAGATATGTTTGAGACCATGAACAATGCGTTTGGTGTAGGACTGGCAGCTCCTCAAATAGATATGGGTATAAGATTGTTTGTAGTTGACGGTAAAAATGCTGCCGAAGAAGAAGAAATCGCTGAATTTAAAAAGGTTTTTGTAAACCCGGAGATCTTATCCGAAAATGGAGAAGCATGGGGTTATGTTGAAGGATGTCTGAGCATTCCCACTATAAGAGAGGAAATTACCAGGCAAAGAATTGTGAGAGTACATTACTTTGATGAAAACTGGAATGAGCATGAAGAAGAATTTGAAGGGGTAAAAGCAAGGATCATTCTTCATGAATACGACCATCTTGAAGGGGTCTTATTTACCGACCACCTGTCCGGTTTGCAGAAGCGGGTATTGAAAAGCAAGCTATTAAATATCAGCAAAGGGAATGTGGAAGTGGATTATGATATGAAATTTCCCCTCAAGAAGAAATCTGCAATTATATTCAAGAGTTAACAATTGACAGTAGGCAATATTGTCAACTGTCAATTGTCTACTGTCAACTGGATTAGCTTCCACAAGATTCACACTCATCAGGATCATCCAATGAGCATTGCATATCGCTGATTTTCACTTTCACTGACTCTTTATGAAGCTTCAACTTTGCTGATTTGGTTCCGGAGGATTTCTGAGGATTGACAGACCGGTTCTCTTTATTGGTTTCAACAGTCTCTAATACTGCTTCAGGTTGTTTCTCCACAGTAAATTTGATCGCATCCACCGCTGATTTGGATCTCAGGTAATACATGCCTGTTTTAAGTCCTTTTTTCCAGGCATAGAAGTGCATTGAAGTAAGCTTGCCAAAATTAGGGTCTTGAATGTGGATATTCAGGCTCTGGCTTTGACAAATATAGGCGCCTCTGTCGGCAGCCATATCTATGATCGCTTTTTGTTTGATCTCCCAGACTGTCTTATAAAGGTCTTTGATATTTTGAGGGATTTCCTTAATATCCTGGATAGACCCGTTTAACTCAATGATCTTATTCTTCATCTCATTATTCCAGACATTCAAGTTGATCAGATCTTTTAGCAGGTGTTTATTTACTACCACAAACTCACCGGAAAGCACTCTTCTTGTATAGATGTTTGAGGTGTAGGGTTCAAAACATTCATTATTCCCCATGATCTGGGAAGTTGAGGCAGTAGGCATTGGCGCTAAGAGAAGTGAGTTTCTTACACCATACTTCTTAACTTGTTTTTTAAGCTTATCCCAATCCCACCTTCCGGAAGCTGGTTTAACATCCCACATATCAAACTGGAAAATACCTTGTGAAACAGGAGAACCTTCGTAAGTTTCGTAGGAGCCATCTTTTTTTGCCAGGTCATTGGATGCTGTCATTGCAGCAAAGTACATTGTTTCAAATATGTCTTTGTTTATCCCCCTTGACTCCTCTGAATCAAAGGGCATTTTGAGCATGATGAAAGTATCAGCCAGCCCCTGAACACCGATACCGATGGGTCTGTGACGCAGATTTGACCGCCTGGCTTCTTCAACAGGGTAATAATTAATATCGATGATCTTGTTGAGGTTTTTAGTAACTATATAAGTCACATCATATAATTTCTGATGATCAAATTTGCCATCAATCACATATTTTGGTAATGAAATGGAAGCCAAATTACAGACAGCAACTTCATCAGGTGAGGTATATTCTACAATTTCAGTGCAAAGATTGCTGGATTTAATAGTACCCAGGTTCTTTTGATTTGATTTTAGATTACACGCATCTTTATAGAGCATGTAAGGAGTACCGGTTTCGATTTGAGCTTGCAATATTTCAAACCAGAGTTCCTGTGCTTTCACAACTTTTCTCGGTTTGCCTTCGCGCTCATATTTTTCATACAGCTTTTCAAACTTTTCACCATAGCATTCTGTCAGTCCTGGCGCTTCATTAGGGCAAAACAATGACCATTCTTCATTATCTTCAACTCTTTTCATGAAGAGGTCAGGAATCCAGAGAGCATAAAACAGGTCTCTTGCTCTGAGCTCTTCTTTGCCTACATTTTTTCTCAGATCCAGGAATTCAAAAATATCAGAATGCCATGGCTCCAGGTATATGGCAAAAGCGCCCTTTCTTTTTCCACCGCCCTGGTCAACATATCTTGCCGTATCATTAAACACTTTTAGCATTGGCACCAAGCCATCCGATGTGCCCCCCGTACCCTTGATATATGATCCGGTTGCCCTGATATTATGAACACTCAACCCGATGCCGCCAGCAGATTGCGAGATTTTGGCGCATTGTTTCAGCGTGTCATAAATACCTTCAATACTGTCTTCTTTCATCGTAAGCAGGAAGCACGAAGAGAGCTGAGATTTAGGAGTACCTGCATTGAATAAGGTAGGCGTAGCATGCGTAAACCATTTTTCAGATAGCAATTCATAAGTCTCAATAGCAGTATCAATATCAGCCTTATGAATACCCAGAGCCACACGCATGAGCATGTGCTGGGGACGTTCTACAACTTTGCCATCCATTCTTAAGAGGTAAGATCGTTCTAAAGTTTTGAAGCCAAAATAATCATAATGAAAATCTCTGTCGTAAATGATAGTAGAATCAAGCAAGGCGGCATTTTTGCGTATAACTTCATAGACATCTTTAGCGATCATAGGCGCATTTTCACCGGTTTCAGGATTTACATGGGTATAGAGCCTTTTCATCGTGTTTGAAAAGGACTTACTGGTGCGTTTATGCAGGTTAGAGACAGCGATCCTGGCGGACAATTTAGCATAATCAGGATGCCTGGTGGTCAAAGAAGCGGCAGTTTCGGCAGCAAGCTGGTCAAGCTCTACGGTAGTTACCCCCTCATAGATGCCTTCAATGACTTTTTTAGCGATATCAACGGATTCAACATATTCCATGTTCAACCCATAGCACAGCTTCTCAATCCGTGCTGTGATCTTGTCGAATTTGACAGATTCATGTCTGCCGTCTCTTTTGATTACGTACATGGTTTAAAAGTATTGAGTATTGATATTTTAGTATTTAGATAAAATAATTCAAGTCTTAGCACGCACACCTTAAGTATCTATAGGGCATCTCTAAAAACTACACCATACATTCCCCTCTATCAAGAGGGGCAAGGGGTGTGTTTTAAAAAATATGTAGTTTTTAGAGATGCCCTATGGTTTTAAAACTTTTTTGCAAGTTATAATTTTTTTTTTGAATTTCATTGTCTACTGTCAACTGCCTACTGAGTTCAAAACTCCTCATTCAAGCTAAACTTCTGACTTTCTTTTTCACCAATCACGCCTGCTTTTTGGTACTCTCCTACTCTTTTTTCAAAGAAATTGGTTTTACCCTGCAGCGAGATCATTTCCATAAAGTCAAATGGGTTGGTTGAATTATATATTTTTGGATAACCCAACGCAACCAGCAGCCTGTCAGCTACAAACTCAATATACTGTGACATCAATTTTGAGTTCATACCAATCAGTTTAACGGGAAGTGCATCAACTACGAACTCTTGTTCAATTTTTACTGCGTCTTCAATAAGTTGATAAACTCTTTCTTTAGAAAGTTTATTTTTAATGTATTTGGTATAAAGCAGGCAGGCAAAATCACAATGCATACCTTCATCGCGGGATATTAATTCATTGGAGAAGCTCAAACCCGGCATTAACCCTCTTTTTTTGAGCCAGAAAATAGAACAGAAACTGCCCGAAAAGAAGATACCCTCAACGACTGCAAAGGCAATAAGTCTTTCTATAAAGTCACCGCTTTCGATCCACCTGATAGCCCATTCCCCTTTTTTCTTGACGCAGGGTACGGTTTCCAGCGCGTTTAATAACCTGTTTTTTTCCTTTGGGTCTTTAATGTAGGTATCAATTAATAGAGAATAGGTCTCAGAATGGATATTTTCCATCATGATCTGAAACCCGTAGAAGCATTTTGCTTCGGGGTACTGTACTTCTTTCATAAAATTCACAGCAAGGTTTTCATTCACAATGCCATCACTGGCAGCAAAAAAAGCAAGTACGTGTGAAATAAAGTGTTTTTCACCGTCATTTAGCTTTTTCCAGTCAGAAATATCCTGGTTGAGGTCTATTTCTTCTGCTGTCCAGAAGCTTGCTTCTTCTTTTTTATACATTTCCCAGATGTCATTATGTTCTATGGGAAATAATACGAACCTGTTCGGGTTTTCCTTTAACAATGGTTCTTCAACAAGGGTCATGGTTTCTGTGCTCATAATTCTTAGTTATTTTTAGGGTTAAAAAAAGAACTTGTCTGCCCTGTCCCCCCGAGTACCCGGGGTTGGGATGATATTGTAAAAACTAATGCAGAAAATTGCAAGAGGCTGTTGGAATTTATACTGCATTATATGGGGCACAAATATACAACAATTTATTTGAAACCTAATAATCTTTTTTATAATAAAATTTATTTTGACCTTTATAAAAATCTGATAGGGGATAATTTGCTTTTTAATATAACTGGTAGTAAATTCGTGATCTTTTTTGATGACTTATAAAAAATTATTCAACATGAAAATTCTATTGTATATAGTAATCATTCTTTTTAGCATTAATTTAGGTAATGCTCAAGTATTAAAAAATAAACAAATCTATTTTGGATATGGATTTTATGAAGCAATTAATATTGGAATGAAACATATCATTGATCAACATAATATAATTGGTCTATCAATTGGTTCAAACTTTCATTTACTTAATAATGAAAAATATTATGCAATAGAATTAGAATATGATAGATCAATATTTAATAACAATAATAAGATAAATAATTGGTTTTTTATTAATAAAATAATATATTGGAACTTAGAGGATAAATACTACCTCTGGAAAGTTTTATCATGGTCTCCATGTTTAGGTAAATACATTTATTTTACTGATAAAATTGGTAGTCTAATTGATATAGGACCATTATTTAATCTTGTTCTTTACAATAAAAGAAAAACCTTTGAAGAAGTAGGTTGGCCTTATAAAATTATGCCTAACTTTAGAATAGAATTATTTTATAATATAAAATGAAATATATAAAGGTATTGATATTATTACTTTTATTATCCGGATGTAAAAAAATAAATTACCATCCGGATAAACCTTATAAAGATGTTAAGACAATGTTTTTAGCTCATAAGGGTGGAGGTAGTTCAATTCAGCCCGAAAATACCTTAAATGCTGTGAAATATGGTTTAAATAAACTTAATGGAGTAGAAGTAGATATTCAATTAAGTAAAGACGGAACTATATGGTTATCTCATAGCGCCAGCTTAGAAAAATGTGGTATTATTGATCCTGGTTTATTTGCAGAAACAACTGACATGGTAATAATTGAAATAGATAGTTGTAAGGGAGACAGTCTGGATTACTCAATGCTTAAAGACATTTTTCAGTATATCGCTGAATATTACCCTGAAAAATATATTTCATTAGATGTAAAGGCTTCAGAGAATAGTTTATCAGCATTAGGAATATTAAATGATATTGCTGATGAAATTATTGACCTTGTTGACATGTATAAGATAAATAATGTAATGGTTGAATCTGAAACCGCCACATTTTTGAGCTATTTGAAAAAGAATAGTAATGGGATTGAATCCTATTTAGCAACTTTCGGTGATTTTGAAAGAGGTATGGGCATAGCTTTACAGAAAGGTTATTCAGGCATATCTTTTAAATACAAATTCAATGAGGAAATCAGTTCTGATCATATCAGTTTGCTTAGAAAAAAAGGACTCAAAATCCAATTGTGGACGGTAAATTCAGAAGATGATCTTTTAGAAGCAATATCAATTAATCCTGATTTTATTCAAACAGATGATATTGACCTTGCATTAAAAATTGACTCAATCTTTTATAATAAATGACCAATATATTTTTGAGCCTGTTATTTGTTTTTAATGGAAAAGATGGTAATTTTGCACTTTAATTAAATTTGCATATTCTGTGTTACGAAAAAGTAATGAGGAAACCTAATCTATGTGCAATCTAAAAAGTTTAAAATTATATTGTAAATTTGAAAAATGAAATTTTATGTTGACACCTCTGTTTGGGGTGGATATTATGATAAGGAATTCAGCGAATGGACAGTACCATTTATCACTCAAATTAAAGAAGGTAGATTTACTGCGATTTTATCAAACATTACTTTAGGGGAACTTCAAGACGCTCCGGAAAAAGTCAGAGAACTACCCAATGAAATTCCTGTTGACTTTTTAGACTTTATTGAAATAACAAAAGAGCAAGATGAGTTAGCAAACAAATATATTGCAGAAGGTGCCCTGACAGAAAAATCCTATACAGATGCACAACATATTGCTATAGCAACAATTTTAAAAGTAGATTCTCTGGTTAGCTGGAACTTCAGGCATATGGTAAACTTTTTTAAAATAAGACAGTATAACTCAATAAATCTAAAATACGGATATTCAACAATAGATATCAGAACACCAAAAGAAATCACATATGAAGATAACGACAATTGACAATTTCAAGGCTGTTGAATTTATGAGAACTGTTCGAAAAAAAATGACAGATCAGTATCATAAAAATAAAGAAAAGTACTTTGCAGACTTAAAGGCTATTGCAGATGAGTTTAAAAGAAGTAGAAAACAGCCTGCTCACAACAAAATATAAAAAACATAGGGCTGACAAGGGTTGCAGAGAGTTTGTTGCTTTCAATAAACTTCTTGATGGTGGACACTGACGAAGTTCTAAAGCCCTACATTCATAGAGCCGTTAAACAGCAATAAATTAATTACTATGTACGCAATAGCAGAAATAGCAGGCAAACAATATAAAGTAGAAAAAGACAAATCTATTTATACCAACAAGCTCCAGGAAAAAGAAGGAGCAAAGGTTGAGTTTGATCAAATCCTTTTAATAGACGATAAAGGAAAAGTTACGATAGGGCAGCCCATTATTAAGGGTGCGCTGGTATCGGCTAAAGTATTATCCCATGAAAAAGGTGATAAGATAATCGTTTTTAAGAAAAAGAGAAGAAAGGGTTACCAGGTAAAGAATGGACATCGTCAGGATTTCACAAAAATATTAATTGAAAAAATACAGTTGAAAGCTGATGGAATGTCTAAAGCAGATGCTAAGGAGAAGGCTGAAACCAAAGAAGTACAAGTAGATAAAGCAGCTGCAAAGAAAATACCAACAAAAGCAGAGACTAAATCACAAGCTAAACAAAGCGGCACTAAGAAAAAAGTAGCTAAAAAAGATACTAAAATAAAAACATGACATTTTCAAATGAATGATGCTGCCGCAACCGATATTAACCGACTGTTAACTGGTGTTATCTTTTTGTTATGTGCAAGCTGGCATTTTTATTACCGACTGTTGGTGGCAATTATTTAACACTTCTAAAGAGATGATTTCCAAATTAACTATTTTACTTTCTTCTCTAATATTATTTATTTTGACACAAGCATGTGGAATATACATGCAAGACTGTCAACTAAAGTTAGAGAATTCAGTTTTTGCAATTGTGAAAATTTCATATAATAAAGTGGGCGAAACTCCTGTAGAAGGAGGAATATGTGGCACCGCTTTTCTTATAAATGATTCAACAGCAATAACTGCAAATCATGTTTTAAATAATACCAATTATTTACCAAATCCAGGATTCAAGCATGTACAATTTTGGTTAGTGAAACGTGGAACAAAAAAAATCATAGAGCTAAAAAAAGAGGATTTAAAACCATTGCAGAATATTGAAACAACTCTCATAAAATTGTATGAGAAGATAAAATGCGATTTTAAAGTAACTGAACAAGTAATAAAAATAAATGACTTAGTTTTTAATTATGGACATATTATTAATATGCCAATTACAAAAGCTCATTGGGGAAGCAAATTAATAATTGATGATTATAGTTTAAAAAGTAGCAAGTCTGATAAAAAAGGACAAATATTGTCTGTTAAAAAAGTTACTGTCAACTCTAATGACCTCAGAATTACAGATAAAACCTTCATTCAACCATCCTTTATTGCTAATGTTGGGATGTCGGGAGGGCCACTAATTTCTCAAAATAAACTAATTGGATTAATGTCTTTTGGACTTCCTGCTGACTCTATGGTAAAAACAGAAGTTTATGCCATATCTATAAATGAAATTATCAAAGAGATAAAAAAATAGTATTATGGAAAACCCGTTTCAAAAAGTAACCGTTATTAATCGTCTATTAACCAATATTAACCAATATTAACTGAATTATTGTTTAAATACTCTTTATTATGAAACTTAGTACTAGACAATAAATCACTAAATAAATCATGGCACACAAAAAAGGAGCCGGCAGTTCCGACAACGGAAGAGAATCACACAGTAAACGATTAGGTGTGAAAATATTTGGTGGACAATTTGCCAAAGCCGGGAATATTATTGTACGTCAAAGAGGTACCAAACACAATCCAGCTCAAAATGTTGGTTTGGGCAAAGACCATACACTCTTTGCCTTGATTGATGGTACCGTACAATTTAAAAAAGGGAGGAAAAACAGATCATTTGTAACAGTAGAACCCTTAACGGCTAAATAATAATTACATTTACTCTTGAATATCAAGTTTTTTGATGTCTCCATTTGGAGTGATTAACATATAATTGTTCTTGTTTTTTTCTTCTGGTTTATCGAGTGTGTATTTTACTTGTAGTATGTAAACATATTGTACAACCGGTTCCAGTATAACCGGATTAATAATAATACTAAACTCATTGTAAGGTATTTGATCGTAAGCTACTGTTTTTGGTTTTCTTATCTTAGTCACTCCTGATTTCATCCTCACGGCATCGATAGATTGACTTACAAAAGCATCATAATCCGAGTACTGTGTTTCAGGATATATGGCATGTGATGCTTCCCGAACAACGTGGTATTTGTCTTTCAAGGTCAAATTGAGTTTTTTAAATGACGCCAGCTTTTTATTCAAATATTCTACAGACTTATTTCTTATGCTATCATTCACGGTTCCGGTATTATCCACAAAAAAATCGAGCTTAACGAGATCGTAGATCTCATTCTTTGCAGCGAGTGTAACCAAGTCATCAACTTTATCAATGTCTGCAAACGAGATGTGAATATTCTTTTGCATTTCAAATCCAGTGGGTACCTCGTTAAAGGTTTTACTGAAAAGCTTTTTCTCAACTTCAAATTCAAAGGTTGGGATCAGATAGATCATGTCAATATAAATATCTTTATCAGTAATTCCTAACTGTTTGATAGCATTAGTAAAACCCTCAATTCTGGAATTGATAAGTTCGTCTGTTCCAGCAGCGGTTTCACCAATCTGGGTTAAATTGAAAACAACCAAAAAACGGTCTGCTTTTACATTCATGAGAGTGCGCACTTCAAAAATCATCTCGTTGTTTCTGACATATTGTTTGATTCCCAGAAGATCAGTTCGTTGATAACTCTTATCCATATCAAATAAATGTTGTGCATTCAATTCGTTATAATTTGATTGTTTTTGTTCTCTATAATCAACACTGGACTTACTTTTAAAATCCTTTTGATTCAGGTTCCTCTGAGAAAATGAAACATTCGCTTTTATCATCAAAGCGGATATACAAGTTATTATTATAAGATTTTTCATAGTTACAATTTTTTATATTCCTACTGGATGCCACGTAGTCTTGATCTCCTGTGTATCCATGATCATATAAGGACTCTGCGCATTTTTACTCATCCAGTCTTTTCCTTTGTGTAATATAACCCGTTTTACATTCACCGTAGCGTTGGATTGAATTTCCTGAATTGTTTTTGTATCATCATCCCAATACATCACAGCATTTACATCCATGTGGGAAGAAAAATGAGCGATCAGTTCTTTTTTATATCCTGTTAAGATATTCACAACGCCTCCCGGCAGGTCTGAGGAGTTGAGCGCCTCGGCAAAAGTAACAGCACACAGCGGTTTTGATCCGGAAGCCAGGACAACACAACTGTTTCCGCCCGCGATCACCGGTGCAATGGACGATACCAAACCGATCAAAGAGCTGTCTTCGGGGGCAATGATGGAGACTATTCCCGTTGGTTCGGGTACAGAAAAATTAAAATAAGGATCACTTACCGGATTTACACTGCTGAAAATCTGTTGAAATTTATCGCACCAGCCAGCATAATAGACCAGGCGGTCAATGGCTGCATTCACCTCTTTTTCAGCTTGATATGAAGTAGCTCCCTGCCAGGTAATTTCGGCAAGAAATTGCGCTCTCCTGCTTTCCAGCATTTCAGCCATTCGGTATAATATCTGGCCCCTGTTAAAAGCAGTCCTGCCAGACCAGTCTTTGAAAGCAGTCCTGGCTGCAACAACTGCCTCCCTAAAATCTTTGCGGCTGCACCTGCAGATATTTGTAAGCGGCTGGCCGGTTCCTGATTTCAAGGTATAATATCTGCCTGATTCGGTTCGGGGAAATTTTCCGCCAATGTAAATCTTATAGGTTTTCCGGACATTCAACCGCTGTCTTTTGTCCAACCCATTTGGATCTGCAACTGTTTTATTGATGGGTGGTTTTGTAGTTGTTAGTGGCATGATTTTTATGTTGTTTTATTACAAATTAACAGAAATATCAAGTTTTAATACTTTAGAGGTAAATTTACCTGTACCTCTGTAAAATTCCTTATATTTTCCTTTTACCAGTTCATATCCAATCACTTCATTATCGGCAGGATCAATGAGCCAGTATTCCTTTACTCCATATCTTTCATATATTTTTTTCTTTGAATTGGTATCATAATAGCCGGTAGAAGGGGATTGGATTTCAATAATCATATCTGGTGCGCCATAAATACCAGCCTTTTTAATAATATCTATTCTTTCCCTGGAAATATAAATAATATCAGGTTGAAGTGCATTATGCTCATCAAAATAGACATCTGTAGGTGCGCTAAATACTTTTCCAATTGGATTTGCTTTCAGGAAATGCCTGATCTGATATATTATATCTACAGATCTTTCCTGATGTGGTGTAGTGGGTGATGGTGTCATAATTAATTCTCCGTTTATGAGTTGATAGGGCGCTCCTTCGTCAAGCAATTGATAATCTTTAATAGTATATCGTTTTTTTTGAATTACTGGTTTTGTTAATATTTGTGCCATGATCTTTAGTTTTTGGTTGTTAGTTTTTGGTTATGGTTTGATAGTTTATGGTTATAGTTTTTTAGTTTGTTGGTCGTGCCA
>VRUD01000033.1 GCA_019456305.1 Cytophagales bacterium
CCTGCCCCTGTAAGAAGGCTATCATAATAAGTTCCTGCTGCACTCCTTGATATCCCGTAAATCATAATACTGGAACCATCACAAACAGAAACTGGTGCATCAACAATATTGTATGTCGGATCAAGGGTCAATACGGTGGAATGAACACTGTCACAGCCGTTAATAGTAGTTAAGCTGTCAAAATACGTTCCCGCAACACTTCTGAATATCCCGTAGATCATAATACTGGAACCATCACAAATAGAAACTGGTGCATCAACAATATCATACGTTGGGTTGACCGTAATTGCAATACTTGAGCATGAACCAGGAGTAACACATCCTCCTTCTCCCCTGGCGTAATAGGTTGTAGTAACAGTTGGTGAAATTAGAATAGATGTGCCCGTTCCTTCGGGTGTTCCTCCGCAACTACCCGAGTACCATTGCCAGGACGCGGCATCGTTAAGAAGGCCCGCAGAAACAGATAGGGTGGTACTGGCGCCATCACAAATCGTTGAGCTGGCAACTGTAAGTGTCGGCAGGTCTGGATTGGTGCATCCGCCACATGAAGTGCAGCTACTGTAAATTACAGCAGTATAGCCAGCTACCCTCATACCAAGTCCGTTATGCTGCACACCAAGTGTATTGGTATCACAGATGAATGCATTATTTAATGCAACAGTGTCAGTGACACTAACTATAAAGGGGTAAGTAGGTGGAATACAAAGGTTAAAATCGTTATTGTCAGTAAAAGCACCGATTGAATCGCTATTAAGATAAAAGGTTAAGTCAGCGGGTGTTGGAACATCATTTATGCTATATAAATTAAAAATTATTGAATCTATTTTTACGGTATTGAGGATAAACTGGTCAGATGTTTTTAAGGTCGTATCTCCTGTTACTGAACCGTCTCCGCATATATTAAAAGTAAAATTACTACAAGTAGTATCTCCGCTTCCGCCATTAACGTCATAGATACAAATTGTATCTACTTGTTGTAAATTAGCAATGACCTGATAATTTTTTAAGCTATCGTTGGCATTGTTAGCATCCCCTGATAAAGCGGTCCATGCATCAAAAATGTATGAGCCGGGGATTGATAGATCAGCTAAAGTATCGAAGGTGAAAGTAACGGTATCGCCAGGATTAAGTAAACCCAAAATTGTATCAAAAATGATAGGGCCTCCGTTAAAAGTGTAACCTACCCGGATAGTATCCTGCGTATTAATACCAAAGTTTTTGACCCTGATCGTAACATTTTCAGTTGCATTTAAGCCACACTGATAACCGCTTGGCGGTGCATCAATGGCGATAACTCCAACATCATCAGGAAATGGAGGAGTTTTGAGAATTGTTCCATTGAAACCCACTGCATAGCCTGTATCGGGATAAGTAAAATAAACTGATTTGAGGTTTTCGGTAGTTCCTGAAGATTCAGGAATCCAAGTGGTTCCTCCATTGATAGTTTTCAGAATGGTGCCATTATCACCTACCGCATAGCCTGTATTTGCATTGACAAAATATACAGAGTACAAATTCTCAGTAGTTCCGGAAATTTGCGCATTCCAATTGGTTCCTCCGTCTGTAGTTTTTAAAATGGTTCCAGTCCATCCAACTACATATCCTGTATCGACACTGGGAAAATGAACGCCCTCTAAATAATCAAAAGTTCCGGAAGTTTGTGCAGTCCAACTGACCCCGCCATTGGTCGTTTTGAAAATGACGCCAAGTGTACCCACCGCATATCCGGTATTGACATCTGTGAAATATACCCCGGTAAGCACATCGTCAAAGCCACCTAATGAAGTTGAACTCCAAGTGGCTCCTCCGTCTGTAGTTTTTGCGACTGTATGTTCTAAGAAAAAGTCAAAATCTGTATCCTCACCACCTACTGCAAAGCCGGTATCTGTCGCAGGGAAATAAATTGAATAAATCGCCCATAGTGTAGTAGATTGTGCAGACCAACTGTTTCCTCCATCAATAGTTTTATAAATACTGAATCCAAAAGCGCTGGTCACATACCCGATGCTAGCGTCTGTGAAATACAGTGAGCTGGGGGATGAAAAAGCTGGAAGAGGAGCCTTAGGAACCCAGCTACCGCCTTGATCATCGGTTTTTAAAACAGTATCGTTTTGACAAGCAACATAACCCGTATCGGGATGAGGAAAATGAACGGATTCCAGGTTACAATTGCTCCCTGAAGTTAGTTGCGACCATTGGCCTTTAACATGCTGAGCAAATAAAACCAACGAACAAAATAGAACAGGAGCAACGGATTTTTTAAAAACAGGTGTTTTCATTTCAATTAATTTTTTAATGGTTTAATCATTTGTTGCCGACAGGTTGGAAAATTTACTGAAAAGCAAAAAAAAGAAACTACGTCCTGGTCATTTGTTCCTATAAAAACTTCTACTTCTGAAAGGATATCAATATCTCAACAATGCAAAGGTAAAACTAAAGCACGCAATAGGTGCAAGAACAAAAAAAAAAATAATAAAAGAAGAATTGAAAAGCATGAAAATGTTAATTACTTTCGCTAAAAGTAGATAGTAATTTCTCGTACTTTTCCATTTCTTTCTGATTGTTGAGTTTAGTATATGCTTCTACAAGGATTTCATAGTTGGCTTTTTTTATACGCCCCCAACCTTTTTCTTTAGCAATGGCTAAACTTTTCGTAAAATATTCTATAGATTCTCCATGTTTGCTTAGAAGGCAATAAGCTTCACCAATATTATACATAGTCATTGCAATACCATATTTATCTCCCAATTTTTTTCTTATTTTTAAGGTTTTCATTTCATATTCTAAGACTTTTTCATAGTTGTCTTGTTCATAATAACAGCCCGCTATATTATTCAAACTCCAGGCAACTGCTCCTAACATTTCAGATTTTTCACTTACTTTTAAACCCTGTTGTAAGTATTCAATTGCTTTTTCATAGTCTTTTTGGATTCTATAAACTACTCCACTTTTTGTAAGGCTATATGCAATACCCTTTTGAAAATCTAATTGCTTTGATAAATTCAAAGATTGATCGCAATATTTAAGAGCAATCTCCTGATCTATTGTTCTATAATGCCAGCATAGTTCATATAATGTTATTGCTTTGTTCGTATCTTCTTTGACAGTTTCGAGAACTGCAAGAAGGCTGTCAATTATTTTTGATTGTTCTTGTGCAAAAGCCTGTCCTGAGCGTAGCAAAGGAACAAAAGTAAAAAGTGTAAAGAGGAAAGGTAAAACAACGTATTTACCATACCACCCGCCCGATTTTAAACGGCTTGTTTGTCTTTTTAATTTGTACATGATTGATAATGGTTTGATCAAAATTAGTTTAAAAACATGACGCAATATAATACATAAATTTTAGAAAGTCAAGTAAAATCAAACTTTTTAAAAAATTTTAGTTTTAAAAAAAATTTAGAATACTTATTTAGGATTAGGCGTTTAAATATCTCATTAGCGTAGGGTTTTATACCCTACGCTAATCAATAATGTTTATTCCAGTGAACATTTTTTTATATATCTGTTGAGTTTTATGCTCAAATTTATGATATATTTGGAGATTATTATGCGCCTAATTCTATACTTATTTATTAATATTTGTATATTTGACCAATATAATTATCATTAGATGTAATCAATTTTTATAAATAACAATGAATGGGAATTATTATTTATGCTTAAAGCTACTATCGATTATCAATTGATTTTTGAGATTCCTTCCTTTTATTATCGCCAATATGTATCAATATTACTAAGATTGTAGCAAGGATTACTATCACGACCAATGTAATTCCTAATATCTTCATAATTAATTAATTTTTTTTAGAATAACTACAGCGTAAATCAAAAGTATAAATGTAGCGATAATACTTGTAACGAAAAGCCAATTGGGCATTTTTACTTCTGAGACAAATTTACCGATAACAAAACTAATAAAAATTAATTTACCTAAATCGGCCATTATGCCTGAAACAGCTTTTTTTTGATTATCGTTAAGTACCATCAGTTAAGAATGTAAGTATGTTTGAGATGTAATTCTGTACATTCCATTGTTTTGAATGAGACGCCATAAATGGCATCTGTATATTCCGGATTGTTATTTGATAAATATGTTTTAGATGTAATCATAGGGCTTGCCCCGCACATAAAATTTATGTGCGGGGCGAATATACATAATGTTTTTTATTATCATGCAAATTTAAAAGTTTTTTTTAAAGTTGTACCTAAAAATCTAAATTAAAAAGAAAGAAAAGTTGACCCCCGTTAGATATAATCAATAAAAGCAACAAACAAGTAACATATAATGCAATATTTATAAACATTTACCTGATAGTATAAAAATATCTAACGGGGTGAATGTAAATGTTATGATACTTCCTTAATTTTATGCCGTAAAAGTAAAAAATTAAAACTTTACCCCGCACATAAATTATGTGCGGGGCAAACCACCACTTTTCTTATGAAATACGATAATACAACTGGTAAAGATAATAATAAAAAATATTAGTGAAATTCGTGTAATTAGTGGTTTCAATATCTAAATTTGCAATTAATTATGATGTTAGACATTCCAAAACTAAAATATACTGATTCAGGTAATTTTTTTCTTATAGCCGGGCCCTGTGCCATTGAAGGGAAGGAAATAGTATTTGAGATAGCTGAAAAGCTAAAGGTCATTACTGATAAGTTTCAACTCCCATTCATTTTTAAGGCATCCTATCGTAAGGCAAACAGAACAAAATTAGATTCATTTACAGGCATTGGCGATAAACCCGCACTTGAAATATTGAAGAGAGCAGGGGATGAGCTTGATATACCTACGCTAACAGATATTCATAATAAAGATGAAGCAAAAATTGCTGCGGATTATGCTGATGTGCTGCAAATACCGGCTTTTTTATGCAGGCAAACAGACCTGTTGTTGGCAGCAGGCAAGACCGGGAAACCTGTGAATATAAAGAAGGGACAATTTCTTTCAGGAGCAGCCATGCGATTTGCGGTAGAAAAAGTAAGAAGCACGGGTAATGATAAGATCATCTTGACAGACAGGGGAAATTTTTATGGTTATTCTGACCTGGTGGTTGATTTCAGAAATATTCCTGAAATGCAGTCTAACAAGGTGCCTGTGGTATTTGACGTTACACATTCATTGCAACAGCCAAATCAATCCTCCGGAGTTACCGGTGGCAGGCCGGCATTGATCGAAACCCTGGCAAAGGCTGCTATTGCTGTTGGCGCTGACGGATTGTTTATTGAAACGCATCCCAGACCCGCTGAGGCGAAATCTGATGGAGAGAATATGCTGGCGTTGGATAATATGGAAGGATTGTTGGAAAAATTGATTAAAATTTGTAAGGCCTTAAGCGCATAGCGCATGGCGCATAGCGATGAACGCCATGCACTTACGCGCTATGCGCTATGCGCTTTAATTTAGCCGAGATGGCACTTCCATTACAAATTCAGGTATTATTACTTTAAACGCAGCCCCATCCATGAGACGTTCCATTGTATAATATCCTCTCATTTTTCCAATGGCTGTATTGAGGTTACATCCTGAAATATACTGATGCGTTTCACCTGGCTCTAATACAGGTTGTTCGCCTACCACACCTACACCTTCAACTTCCCTCAATCTACCATGAGCGTCATGGATATACCAGTGCCTTCTTAACAGTTGAACCGTATGATCGCTAAAATTTTCAATAGTGATCTCATATTCAAACACAAAATGAGCCTGACCAGGATTGGAATATTCAGGAAGATAGGTGGTTTTAACTTTTATTTTGATATCTTTAACTATTTGTTCTGGCATAATTTTTTTTTAAAAAGAAAAATAGTATGGATTCATATAAGACAAAATCCGAAATTCAAAATCCGAAATCCGAAACCACTAATTACACGAATTACACTAAATTAGTGAAATTCTTAATTAGTGGTTTCAAAAAATTATGCTGCAAATTTAACAATAGTTTTAAATATTTAAGAGGTTTGTAAAAAAAAATAGGCTCTATTCTAATTATTGGTTGATAGATTATCGGTTTTCGGTTCAGTAAATTCAATAAGTTGGCAAAATGCAGTTGGCAGTTGGCAAATCTTTCCTCGCCTTTGGCGAGGGAATTTTTTGCCAACTGCCTATTGCCAACTGCCGACTTGAAAAGGCCAACTGCCAACTGTTTTTATAATTACTACCAACCAATAATTAGAATAGAGCCAAAAATTATTATGAACGTACAAATCGCTCCTTCCTGGAAAAATGTTTTGAACGATGAGTTTGAACGGGATTATTTCACGAATTTGGTAGAATTTATTAAAGGGGAGATAAGCCGGCAAAGAATTTATCCACCCGGCAAATTGATCTTTAATGCCTTTGATCAATGTCCGTTTGATGAGGTAAAGGTCGTCATTATCGGGCAGGACCCTTACCATGGTGCCGGGCAGGCAAATGGATTATGTTTTTCAGTCAATGACGGGTTACGATTTCCACCTTCATTGATAAATATTTTCCAGGAAATTAAATCAGACCTGGGGAAAGAGATCCCCGGTTCGGGAAATCTTGAAAGATGGGCAAAACAGGGGGTGCTGCTTTTAAATGCCACCTTAACAGTAAAAGCGCATACTGCCGGATCGCATCAGAATAAAGGCTGGGAACAGTTTACTGATACGGTTATCAAAGTGATCTCGAAAAATAAAGAAGGTGTTGTTTTTTTGCTGTGGGGCGCCTATGCGCAGAATAAGGGAAACATTATTGATACCTCTAAACATTTTGTCTTAAAATCTGCGCATCCGTCTCCTTTTTCAGCAGACAGAGGGTTTTTTGGATGCAGGCATTTTAGTAAAGCGAATGAGTATTTGAGGCAGAGAGGATTAAAGGAGATTGAATGGTGAATGGTTAACGAATTATCTTAAAAAGCCTGTTCCACCGGATCTTGCTATTTTTAAAGCTAAATAGTTTTCCATCAGGGTCTAACGAGAGCCAGATAAACAAAGCTTTGCCAACAACATGATCTGCAGGTACAAATCCCCAGAACCTTGAATCTAATGAGTTGTCCCTGTTGTCGCCCATCATGAAGTAATAATCCTGCTGAAAGGTATATTCATTCACTACTTTTCCATCAATATAAAGTGTATCATATTTTACTTCAGCGTCTTCCCACCCTTCGTAATGTGTGATCAACAATTCATAAAAGGGCAGTGTATGAGGGGTGATCTTTACAGTTGTGCCTTTTTGGGGAATAGTAACAGGCCCAAAATGATGTTCATTCCATCTGCAATCCCAGCTTTTCCACATAAAACTTGCTGAACAAGGGAAAATACGATTTTCTTTTTCTTCTTTAGTTCTCTTTAATGGTATTATATTTTTAATAAACGGCACCGATTTTAGTTTCTTTACAGTTTTATTTTTTGTCCAAATAACATAACCACCCTGGACTAATTGAAACTCTGTGATGTCATATTTTTTAAAGACCCTGTCCTTGATTATAGCATCTGTTACAGCCAGATACCGATGCTGCATTTCAGGTAAATTTTCTGTAGGCACTTCATTAATAAGTACCTGCCCATCCCTTACTTCTAATTTATCACCTGCAATGCCTATACACCGTTTAATATAATTTGTTTTAAGGTCAACCGGGCACTCAGGACAAGGATCCTGAATTAATGAAGAAAGAAAGACGGGTGGAAAATTAAAAACCACCACATCGTTATTTTTGATTTTTGAAAGGCCTGGCAGCCGATACTGCGGTAACTGGATCCATGTAAGATAGGATGGAATGTCAGTACCCCAAATCTTTTGATGGGTTAAGGGCATTTGTAGCGGAGTTTTGGGTGTTCTTGCACCATAATGCATTTTGCTTACAAACAAAAAATCACCTACCAGCAGAGATTTTTCCATGGAGGGTGTAGGAATTGTAAAAGCTTCTAAAAATGCCCATCGAATGAGCGTTGCAGCAACTACAGCAAAAACAATTGCCTCAGGCCATCCCCCGTATCTTGATCTATTTCGGGTCACTCCCTGAACATCTGTCATTTTAATTACATTTATTTTCCTGTCTAATGTTTCAATTTTAACTTCATCCCGGGTACCCGGGACCAAGGCTGCCGGTCTGTCTTCAATGATCTTCCCATGAATTATGCTGCCATTTTTTAAAAAGACT
The DNA here is from genome assembly GCA_019456305.1 of Cytophagales bacterium. Taxonomy (NCBI): domain Bacteria; kingdom Pseudomonadati; phylum Bacteroidota; class Cytophagia; order Cytophagales; species Cytophagales bacterium. The sequence goes on from VRUD01000033.1 coordinate 8,136, forward strand.
ACATCTGTTTTTTTACTGGATGTAATAATTAAGGTAAGAATAATTATCTCGGAAATTATATAAAGTACAAAAGCAGGGTATAATTCTACATTGGTTGTTAAAAATACAAAGAAGAATAAAAGAAAAACAATTGCAGAGATTGTAACAAAGGTAGATTTTTTGTCTTTAAAAAGTTTACTTTTTATTTGTTTCATTTTTGTTAATTTGTTTTAAACCTTTTGTTTAATATGATAAATTTTTTCTATTTTTTCAGAAAGCCACATTTTAATAATAATTTCTTTTGATACATTTAATTTCATAGCTTCTTTATCAAGAATATCAATTATCCATTGAGGCATATCAAGGTTAATTTTTTTAACCACAATAGCTTTATCAAAGTCCATATAATCACTAATATCTTCACAATTATCAAATTTCTTATCAAGATCTTTAGCAGAAATATTTTTTTTATTTGACTTTTTCATAGTAATACTTTTGTAATTTTTTATCTGCCCGGTGGCAGCTTATTAATCTAATAATAGATTCTCTATATAAGAAAACACACGTATAAATTTTGTTATTATATTTTGAAATGATAAAATATCGTTGTTCTTCTTTAATTTTTTTGGCAGGTACTATTACATATTCATGATCCCATAATTTTTCAGCCTCTTCCAGACTAATTCCATGTTTTTTGAGATTGCTAATATTTTTATCATTGTCATATTCAAATTGCATATTGGTAAAATACGAGAAATAATTTCATTTTGGTACAAAGTTAGTAAAAAATTAATTACTATTTACAAGTATCCGGGAGTCAATATCATTACCCAACATCTAATATCCAGCAACCAGCAACAATAACCATGACAGATAACTATAACGTGCGGGCTAAAATTAGTGCTTTGGCTTGTGTTTGGCTCTGTGCGGCATTAATTTTAGCTAAGTGTTAGCAATAGTTTTTTATTTCATTGTCAATTCATTCGAACTAGTAGAAATTGCTTTATTATCACTGAACTCTATAGACAAATAAAAAACTGTATTAGCTGTGTCTTGCAATTGGCTTCTATCTATAAAGAAGATTAGTGATTCGTTTTCGTGCTTAGGTCCTAGAAAAACGTTGCCATATTCCACTTCCTGTTGCGAATTAAAAGTTGTGATGAAATCTTGGATGTTCTCAAAACTTAGTCCCGCAGCGCAATCACAGTTCTCTGCGAGACGTTGACACCCCACTCTGTTTAAAGTTTTAGGTAAATATCCATTCTTTGAGGTGTCTCCAACGACATAAAGGCTTTTTCCTTCGGGCTGTTCCGAAATACTAAATTTTGTAATTGTTTCATTACAGCCTTTCCAGCCTTCTGGGTCATACATAATTCCACCGGTTGGACTGTTTTCATCAGAATAATATTCTCTTTCCATGTGTATTATTATTCCAATAGTTTCCGTGCTATCTGTTATGGTAGTCTCAGAAAAATCAGTACATGCAGAATTAGGTCCTTCTCGATAACTTCCGATTTGAATTTCTGCTCGGACTATTCGATAATGATCTTTTACCTTCTCTCCGATACAAGAAGAGAGCACGATTCCTAATATGAAATAGATGAGTATAGAGTTCCTCATAATTATTGCTAACATCCAGCAACCAGCATCAAGTATCAAGCCCCAACATATCCTCCATTCCAAAAACACCTTTTTTACCTATCATCCATTCAGCGGCTAATACAGCCCCCTCAGCAAACCCTTTCCTGCTATGTGCACTGTGACTTATTTCAATGCTATCAACGTCCGAATCATACTTTATTATATGTGTTCCGGGGACATTATTTTCTCTTTTTGAAACAATGACCACTTCCTCTGATTTACTACTGCCACTGCCACTACTACTTTTTACATTAACCCACTTTTTCTTTCTATCAATTGATCCAATAATATCATTGGCAAGGCTGATTGCTGTCCCACTAGGGGCATCCAATTTTTCAGTATGGTGTGTTTCTTCCAATGAGACATTATATTGCAGATAATTATTCATCATGCGGGCAATTAATTTATTAAAATGAAACAACAAATTTACACCAATGCTAAAATTTGAGGCATAAAAAAATGATCCATCGTTTTCTTTACATAATTTATCAATTTCTTTCTTTTTGTCCAGCCATCCTGTAGTGCCTGAAACCACAGGAATATTTTTTTCTATACAAAACTTAATATTGCCGTAAGCAGCGCCTGGTTTGGTGAATTCTATGGCAACATCAATATTTTCTAATGATATATCCTGCAATTCAGCGCTATTATTTGCGTTGATCTTACAGGTTATCCGGTGATCTCTTTTCAGCGCTGTTTGCTCAATGGCTTTTCCCATTTTACCGTAGCCAAGCAATAATATATTCATAAATAAGTTTTCTAAAAAGTTTGTAAAAGTATATAATTATATTAACTTACCCCAAATTTCTATTCCGATGCAAATATACCTAATCTGTAAAAGGGTTTATTAAAAGTAAAGATTGAGTTTCTTAGTTTACTTTGCTTTTTAAAAAGTGGGATGGCAATATTTTATACAATTCGGATTTACTGAGGAATTGCATTTTCCAGTTCCTGTAAAGTGAGCTTACCTTCATGAAAAAAGGTATAATTTTTAGCGTTATTGATTATCAAAGTGGCAGGAATAGAACCTGTCCATTTTTCGTTGATCTGAGGGATCCAGGTATTTTCGTCTGGTTCGTCTAATAAAACCACTTTTGACCTGATCTTGTTTTTTGTTAGGAATTTTTTTAACTTACCTACCTGTTTAGGAAAATCAAGGCTAACTAATAGTACTTTTACTTTCTCATCAGAATGATTTTTCTTGATCTGCTCAAACAAAGGTAATTCTTCAAGGCAAGGCCGGCACCACGTAGCCCAGAAATTGACAACATAAGTGGTATCATTGCGTACTTCGTAGTATGATTTTAATTCGGATAATGAAACTATTTTTACAGTTTGTGCTTTAAGTATAAATGAGAAAGCAATTAAGAATAAGGCTAATATTGTTTTATTCATCATTTTTGTAATTTCATGTAAATGTCATAATTTTGCTACCCAATAACAAAAAAATATTGCCACTAAAGCACAAAAGCACTAAATCCCACGAAAGCAGTTTGCAGTTGGCAGTAGGCAATAAGCAGTAGGCAATAGGCAAATAGGTAGGCAATATTGCCTACTGCCTACTGCCAACTGCCAATTTCTTTAGTGGGATTTTGTGATTTAGTCCCCCCAAAGGCGGGATTGTGGCAAAACAAACTAAATTCCCCCGATTGCATCGGGGCAGGCGATACAATAAATTATATAGCAGGATGAAGAATTATATTCTTAAAATAATAGTTTTTGTTTGCGCTTTTATAATCAGTGTAAAATCTTTTGCAGGAGATGGTTATATCATCAGGATCAAGGTCAGTGGAATTAAAGACACTGTTTGCTTTCTCGCAAATCATTACGGAGGCAAACAATACTATAAGGATACTGCCAGGGTAGATGCAAACGGAGTATTTATTTTCAAAGGAGATAAAGCATTGCCGGGAGGTATCTACTTAGTCATAATTCCGGGTACAAAATATTTTGAATTTTTGGTCACCGAGCAAAATATTTCAATAGAAACAGACACGCTGAATCTCGTTGGAAACTTGAAGGTCAAACGCTCTGAGGAGAATAAATTATTTTACGGATACATCAGGTATATCAATAATAAAAGAAAGGAAATTGGCCCGCTGAGAAAAGCGCTGAGAGCTATAAAGGATAATGAAGATTCAACCGCATTGTTAAAAGAACGAATTGCTAAAATTGACGAAGAAGTTAATAATTACCAGCTAACATTCATTAAAGAGCACTCAACTACTCTATCCGCTAAAATATTTAAAGCATCAATGGAAATAAAAATTCCGGAGACACCGATCCTTAAAAACGGTAGAAAAGATTCGTTGTTTGCTTATAGATACTATAGAGCGCATTTTTTTGATAATGTTGACCTTTCTGATGACAGGTTGTTGAGAACTCCGATCATACACAATAAGATTATAAAATTCATTCAAAAAATGACTCCGCAGATACCTGATTCTATCAATAAAGCGGCTGATTTTGTTGTGGAAAAAACAAGAGCAAACAAAGAAGTATTCAAATATGTAGTCCACTGGATCACGAATACTTATGAAAAATCAAAGATAATGGGTATGGATGCAGTGTTTGTGCATATGGCTGAGAATTATTATATGACTGACGATGTTTACTGGATAGATTCAACCCAGCGATTCAGGATAAGCGAGAGGGTGAAAACGTTAAAACCGCTGTTGATCGGGAAAAAAGCCAAAAATTTAATAATGAAAGATGTTCATGAAAAGCAGGTCTATTCTCTGCATGATTTTTCCGGCCAATATACTATCCGCTTATTATCCGGAGCGGACTGCAAAGAAAACCGGAGCTATACGGTTCTGCCTTTAAAAGCCAGGTTTACGATTCTTTGTTTCTGGGACCCGGATTGCGGGCATTGTAAAAAAACCATACCGAAGCTTGAAGCTGTCTATCAAAAATATAAAAGAGATGATGTTGAAATTTACGGTGTTTGTACTGAAGCTGTTCTTACTAAATGCATTGCTTTTATTGAAAAGTATAATTTGACATGGCTGAATGTAGCTGATCCCTGTTATCAAAATAACTTCCGAGCTGACTATGATATCAGCAGCACGCCTAAAATATTCCTTTTAGATGAAAATAAAAAAATAATAGCTAAACAGCTTGATGTGAAGCAATTGGATGATTTTTTGGCGAGATTGCTGAATAAAAAGATAGAACCCGAACAGGAAGAGGGTAGTGAGTAGTGATGTCTAAGACTATGACAAATGACTAAAAACCTTTCGCTGTTCGCCAATTACAACTTACAGTACAAATAACCCGCGATATAAATATCGCGCTACAGGCAGCACGAAATTTATTTTGTGCTGAAAAGAAATATTTATACAAATTATACTAAAGATAATCAGGATTATAATAAGTTCCTTTCCAATCATCCCAATTTTCTACCAATCCGGCATTAACTGGATTTTCAATAATATAATATATTATCCTTTCTTTCTCATTATCGTCTCTCACAGTGATAAAATAATCGGTTTCTGATAAAAGAAATAAATGTGGTAAGTTTCTATTATATTTGGTTTTCATAATACGATGATTTACTTATCCTTGAATAATGTAATTCTAATGACATGAATTATTAAATTAAAAAATGCAAAATTAATACCACATAACGATCAGCGATATAAATATCGCGCTACAAGTAAAACGATTTTTTTTTGTAGCACGATATTTATTTCGTGGAACAATATAACGACCAGCGATATAAATATCGCGCTAAAGTCAGCACGGAATTTATTTTAGTTCACATTTCTCATTTTCATATTCCACTTCCAAAGTAACATGTTGAATATTGAGATGAGAGACCAGGGATTTCACTTTTTCTTTTATCATGATTATATCCTTTTGGGAAATATTTTCCTTAATCACTACATGGGTGGTGAGCACGTGTTGTTCACCATCAAGCGACCAGGTTTGTGTATGGTGAACTGATTGCACATCATCAATTGTAATAATTTTATTTTCGATTTCACTAATATTAATTTGTTCCGGAGTTCCTTGAAGGAAAACAAATAAAGTTTTTTTCAAATATTTTAAGCCATTGTAGAGTACATATAAGGTAATAAGGATTGACAGAATGGGGTCAAGGATATAAATTTCTTTAAACATCAGCACGATACTCACAATCAATATGGCTGCCCAGCCCAATACATCTTCCAGTAAATGCCATGTTATAACCCGTTCGTTGAGCGTTTTTCCACCTTTTAAGCGCAGTACCGCCAACCCATTCACTATGATCCCTCCAAGGGCAAAGAAAAACATCCCTTCCGCATAAGATGGTTCAGGATTAATAATTCTCGGTATTGCTTTAGAAAGTATATATAAAGAGCCTCCTACCAGGATCAGGCCATTTATTAAAGCTCCAAGTAAAGAAAAACGCCTGTAGCCGAAGGTAAAGTTTTTGCTTGCTTTTTTAGCAGAAAATCTTTCCAGGTACCAGGCAAGACCAAGCGAAAAGCTATCCCCCAGGTCGTGCAAGGCGTCTGACAGGATTGCTATACTATTTGTCCATATCCCTCCGAATATTTCTATAATGGTAAAACAGAGGTTGAGGAAGAAAGCAACTTTAATATTGCCGGTACTGTTTTTGGTCATTGGTTTAATTAATTGTATCGGGATTTTAATGTTTTCTTTTGCCACTAAAGCTCAAAAGCACTAAATCCCACTAAATTATTTAACAAATCGTTTGATTCCCTGCCCTATATTTACAATCATTTTATGAAGTTATGTTCTATATATCGCAATTAACTCTCCTATACCAAAAGTGACGACAAATATCAGCGTAGCCATGGCCATTTGTTTCAAATAAGGATCCAGTTCTACGGGCTGTTTCTTCCAGACAGCAATGCCGTTCATTAATACGAGTGGTATGCTGATAAGAAACAGAAGCTGTGAAGCGCTCTTATAATTGACCATGATGTAGATCAAAGTGCATCCAATACCGCATATCAATAAAAACCAATGATAAATTTTTGCTTTAAAAGCTCCAATTCTCACAGGAATAGATTTTTTACCTGCAATCTTATCTGATTCAATGTCTCTGATGTTATTCACATTTAATACTGCTACGCAAAAAAAACCACAACTGGAGGCTGGTAACATAACTGTAAAGCTGATCTCAGCAATAAAAGCAGCATCAGTAGTAAAACTCTGTAGTTGATGAAGGCAATAGGTACCAAACACACCTACCCAGCCGAAGAAAAACATCACAAAAATATCTCCTAATCCGGCATAGCCGTAAGGGTTTTTTCCTGCTGTGTATTTAATAGCTGCTGCAATGGCTAATATTCCCAATAGAAAAAAGAAAAAAAGGCTGTTTACAGATGGAAGGCGATGAGGAATAAATGCTGTAAAAAGTAGATATGAGCCTGAAATTAAAGTTAATACTGCGAAGACCACAATAGCAATCTTCATAGTATCGGGAGTAATATAGCCCGACTGAACTGCTCTTTGAGGCCCTTTCCTGCTAACGTTATCGGCACCATGCTGCCAGTCACCGTAGTCATTAGCAAGGTTTGATAATATTTGCAACAACGTAGCAGTTAAGGCGCAAAGAATGAAAATCGTTAGATCAAAAGCACGATGAGAGGCAGCTAAAAAGCTGCCCATCCCAATACTTGCTAAGGCAAGGGTTAAGGTTCGTAATCTTATAGCAGAGATCCAGGACTTTAAAGTGTTCATGTGTTCTATATTAACACAATTTTCTTCACTTATTGATCGCGCTCAATATTTCCTCACTCATCGGCTTAACGCCTGACCCGAAAGATTTGACAAGCTCCCCATCTTCATTAATGAGATATTTGGTAAAATTCCACCTGGGTCGCTGGTCATTCCAGCCATTCTGTTCAGGGTCTGAGATCCATTGATAAAGCGGATGCTGATCATCACCTATTACAGAGATCTTTTCAAACATCTGGAAAGTTACTCCGTAATTCTTTTTGCAAAATTGCACAATTTCTTCATTCGTCCCCGGCTCCTGTTTGCCAAAATTATTTGCAGGGAATCCAAGCACGGTTACTTTATCACCATATTTCTGGTGTAATTCCTGCAGCTCAGTATATTGAGGCGTATAGCCGCATTTTGAGGCAACATTTACAAGCAAAACTTTTTTGCCTTTATACATGGAAAAGTCAATTTCTTTTCCATCAATTGCCTTCATCTTAATATCATAGAATGATGTTGTTGATTGCTGCATATTTTTTTCAGGTTTTGATCTTACCTCTTTCATGCCGAAACAGGAAGATAACAGAATGATGATTGAATAAAGGGTTTTCATGATAAATAGTTGGTTATAATTAGTGTCTGTCTATAAAGTCGAATGTTTAATATATTATAGTAAAAACATAGCTTCGTAAGTTGATTAAAAAGTCGGCAGTCCACAATCGGCAGTCCATCCCGAGTACTCGGGAGCAGTCGGCAATTGTTTTTTGCCGACTGGGGACTGTGGACTGCCGACTGCCGACTTAATGTTGAAACTTTGGATTTTCATTATTGTATTCATGTTTTCAAGTGCCCATTGCCCACGTACTCACGTGAACATATTATCTTCTCAGACTAAAAAATTTCCTTTAAATTGATCGTCTTTTCTTTTCCGATTTTTAAAGGAATAGAATCGGTGATATTGTAAATTTTCTTTTTTCTATAAGAACCTTCTAAAGGCTGTGAATAAACTTCTACACGTTTTAATTTAATATCAAAAAGCCAATACTCCGGGATGTTTGCTTTAGCATATATGGAAGCTTTTTTCCGGTCAATATCTAAACTGGATACGGCAATTTCGATTACCAAAAGTGCCTTATCAGGATGTGAAAACCTGTATTTTTTTATTTTACCCTCAACAATTGAAATATCAGGTTCAGGTTCTGATCTATCAAAAGTTAATGGATCTTCCTTACGGATCAGCAAATCCTCAGGGATTAATGCTCGTAACAATTCGTATAATTCAGCTACGATATAAGTGTGTTCTGGTGACTTTGGCATTATTTCTATAATTATTCCATTTAACAATTCGGTTTTTTCTCCAATACTCCCAGCTTCTTCTAACCAGTGATGGTATTGCTCTACCGTTATTGGAAGTACCATTTTTCGGATACTTTCGTTTTCTAAAATTGCAGTTTGCATAATTAATGTAAGCGAGTTGTGAGTTATAAGTTATAAAATCATTTATACGCTGATTTTACATTCTCTCCGGTACCTCAATACCTAACAGCGCCATTGCCCTTTTTATAGTTTGTGCCACAATATACGAAAAAATAATTCTAAAAAAAAGTGTATCGTGATTTTTTTCACTTAAAACAGGAACTTCAACATAAAAACGGTTATACGTTTTTGCCAGGTCATACACATATTGAGCAATAATGGCAGGAGAATACGCTTCTCCGGCTTCTTTAATCCTATCAGGAAATCTGCTTAACAAAATTATAACTTCACGCTCTGTTTGATGCAAAGAATGTTTCTTCCCGAGTACCCGGGACAAAGGCCGCAAAGAAAAAAAATCAAACAACTTTGCGTCTTTGCGAGAAAATTTTTCTTTAGCTTTTCTTAATATCGAAGAAATTCGTGCATAAGTATATTGCACAAAAGGGCCTGTAAATCCCTGGAAATCAATGGATTCTTTTGTATTGAAAAGCATTCTCTTTTTGGGATCAACTTTTAGCAGAAAAAATTTCAACGCCCCCAGAGCAAGCACACGATATAGCTGTTTGGCGTCTGCTTTTGTAAAACCTTCTATTTTGCCCAATTCTTTTGTGTGTTTTTCTGCAATTGCGATCATTTCCGCTACAAGGTCATCGGCATCTACTACGGTTCCTTCCCTGGATTTCATTTTGCCCGCAGGCAGGTCAACCATTCCATAAGAGAGGTGGTAAATACCTTCAGCATACGGCTTGTTTAGCTTTTTCAAAATTTTCTTTAATACATCAAAATGATGATCCTGCTCATTGCCTACCACATAAACAGATCTTTGCATTTTATGATCTTTATACTTCAGGTCGGCTGTTCCAAGGTCTTGCGTGATATAAACAGATGTTCCGTCAGCCCTGAGCAATAATTTATCATCCAGGCCATCACCCGTTAGGTCAACCCATACAGAGCCATCATCTTGCACTAAAAACAGGCCATCTTTCAATCCCTGCTCCACAATTTCTTTACCCAGTAAATACGTATCAGATTCGTAATAAAGTTTGTCAAAATCAACCCCGATTGACTTATAGGTAGCGTCAAATCCCTTATAAACCCAATCATTCATTGTTTTCCATAATTTTCTCACTGTTTTATCTCCCTTTTCCCATTTATGTAACATCTCCCGTGCTTCTACCATTAATGGAGCTTCTTTTTGGGTAGCTTCGTCTCCAACTCCTTTGCTTTTCAACTGCAGAATTTGTTCCTGGTAAGCTTTCTCAAATTTTACGTAATAATCACCCACCAGGCGGTCTCCTTTAATGCCGGTTGATTCCGGCGTTTCGCTGTTTCCGAATTTCTGGTAAGCAAGCATTGACTTACAGATGTGGATGCCTTTATCGTTTATGAGGTTTGTTTTGATCACTTCATAACCATTTGCCTTTAAAATTTCACAGACCGAAAAACCTAAAAAGTTATTTCTCAAATGACCCAGGTGCAATGGTTTGTTGGTATTCGGAGACGAATATTCTACCATTATTTTAGCCCCCCTAACAGCCCCCCTGCCTCCCGCTATGCTGGCCCGATGTCCACTGGACATCGTCCTCCCCAAAGGGGGGACTTCCCCATCCCTTTTCCCACCCTTGTGTGGTTTCAGGTGCCTGCCCCGAATTCCTCGGGGTTTCCACCTGACAGAAATCTTGTTGAATACATTAACCCAAGCTTCATCACTAATGATAATATTTAAAAACCCTTTTACAACGTTGAAATCAGCAACTTCATTAGTATGCTGCTTTATATACTCCCCGATCTTTTTAGCAGTATCTTGTGGTGAACATTTTGTAATTTTAGAAAACGGAAATGTGACAAAGGTGAAGTCGCCTTCAAATTCTTTAGTGGTAGGCTGAAGGCTTATAGCTGCCTCTTTTAAATTAAGATCAAATAACTTTTTAAATGATGTGGCGATTTGTTTTATTAGAATTTTGTTTAAATCCATTGTGTGGAGTATAAATTTAATATCTTTGCACAATATTCGTCAAGACACAAAGAAACACAAAGATAATTAGAAAAATGGAAGATGGATATCAATCCTTGATTTTGAAAAATAAAACTATGGCAAAAAAGAACGTAATCATCATCGGTGCAGCAGGTAGAGATTTTCATAATTTCAATACTTATTTCAGGAATAACCCTGACTACAATGTAGTAGCTTTTACCGCAGCGCAAATTCCTGATATTGAAGATAGGAAATACCCTGCAGCATTAGCAGGTGACCAGTATCCTTCAGGTATACCGATCTATCTGGAAGAAGAATTACCCAAACTGATCAAAAAACATAATGTAGACGACTGTGTCTTCTCTTACAGTGACGTATCTTATAATTATGTAATGGGGATGGGCGCTATTGTAAATGCAGCAGGCGCTAATTTTGTATTATTAGGAACCAGGGATACTATGATCAAAAGTACAAAACCATTGGTTGCTGTGGGAGCGATCAGAACCGGGTGCGGCAAAAGTCAGACTTCACGGAGGCTTGTAGAATTATTGATGGCAAAAGGGCTTAAAGTCGTTGCTATCCGGCACCCTATGCCTTATGGTGATCTGACGAAACAAGGGGTTCAAAGATTTGCAACGGTAGATGACCTGAAAAAACACAATTGCACCATTGAAGAGATGGAAGAATATGAACCACACGTCATTCGGGGTAATGTCATTTATGCAGGCATAGATTATGAAGCGATTATAAGAGAAGCTGAAAAAGAAGCAGATGTTATTTTATGGGATGGTGGCAACAATGATTTTCCATTTTACAAACCCGACCTGACCGTAATTGTTACTGACCCGCACAGGGCCGGACATGAATTAAGCTATTATGCAGGTGAAATCAATTTGAGAAATGCTGATGTGGTGGTTATCAATAAGATGGACAGCGCCTCCATGGAAGATACTCAAATTGTGAGAGATAGCATTGCAAAGGTCAATCCTGATGCCATCGTAGTTGACGCAGCATCACCGATCAGTGTAGATAAACCTGAAATTATTAAAGGCAAGAGAGTGCTGGCAATAGAAGACGGGCCTACTTTAACCCATGGAGAAATGAAGTATGGGGCAGCTATTGTAGCGGCAAGAAAGTTCGGGGCAAAAGAACTCGTTGATCCAAGGCCTTTTGCTGTCGGGAAAATGGCAAAAACTTACGAAATATACCCTAATATCGGCACGCTCTTACCCGCTATGGGTTACGGAGATGAACAGTTGAAAGATCTCCAGGAAACCATCAACAGATCAGATGCTGAGGCAGTAATTATCGGTACGCCTATTGACCTGAGCAGGATCATTAAGATTGATAAGCCGAATACAAGGGTATATTATGATCTGCAGGAGATCGGCAGACCCAATCTTGAGGAAGTTATTGATGAGTTTGTGGAGAAGTATGAACTGAAATTAGAGGAGGTGGCTGGATAAATTTGTAATAAATATTTAAAAACATTTTTCTTATGGGAAAAGTTACAGAAAAAATCAAGCTCACTAGCCTTAAAGATATCCATGCCGTTGAGTTTGGTATCAAAAATAAAAAAGATATACGATCAGTTGTAGTAGAAGGGTTAGCAGACACAGGAGCCACGTTGCTGGTATTACCTGAAGACATTGCTAAAAAAATTGGTTTGAAAAAATACCGTGAAGCTAAGGTAACCTATGCCGATAATCGTCAAGCAAAAAAAGGGGTCGCCCGCGGAATAATGATTGAGATATTAAACAGAACCACAGAAGTTGAATGTGTAATTGAAAAAGAAGGTACAAAAACTTTGATAGGACAAATACCCCTTGAAGCCCTTGATCTTTATGTGGATTGTAAAAAAGGCAGGTTGGTTCCCCGTCCTGAATCACCTGATATGCCTATGATAGATTTGTTTTGAAACTTAAATTTACGTGATTTTGCTATAAATTATTAATTGAGTAAAAAATAAAACTATGGAAAATATCCTAACAGAAACAATGGTTTCAACAGAAGCAATCGCCTTAGAAGAACATTACGGTGCCCACAACTACCGCTCGCTTCCTGTAGTATTGTGCAAAGGTGAAGGAGTATTTGTATGGGACACAGAAGGAAAGCGGTATTACGATTTCCTGTCGGCTTATTCTGCCCTGAACCAGGGACATTGTCATCCAAAAATAATAAGGGCAATGACCGAACAAGCCCAAAAGCTTACTTTAACCTCGCGGGCATTCTACAACGACTGCCTTGGGGAGTATGAAAAGTATGTGACCGAATATTTCGGTTACGATAAAGTATTGCCTATGAATACCGGTGCCGAAGGGGTAGAAACGGCCCTGAAGCTTGCCCGGAAGTGGGGGTATCAGAAAAAAGGCATTGCTGAAAATAAGGCAAAGATCATCGTTTGTGAGAATAACTTTCACGGAAGAACGATAACCATCATCTCTGCTTCCAACGACCCTGACGCCAGGAATGATTTCGGGCCCTTCACACCGGGCATTGTGTCCATTCCTTACAATAACGTTGACGCTTTGGCCAAAGAGCTTGAAGATGCCAACGTTACTGCATTTTTGGTAGAGCCGATCCAGGGTGAAGCAGGCGTACTTGTGCCGGATGAAGGTTACATTTCCAAAACTCATGCTTTATGCAAAGAGAAAAATGTGTTGTTCATTGCCGATGAGGTGCAAACAGGAATAGCAAGAACAGGTAAACGCCTGGCATGTGACCATGAAAATATAAAACCTGATGTGCTGATCCTTGGTAAAGCTATTTCAGGCGGCCTGTACCCGGTATCTGCTGTCCTTGCTGATGATGATATTATGTTGTGTATCAAGCCCAATGAGCATGGTTCTACTTTCGGAGGAAACCCGGTTGCCTGCAAAGTCGCTATTGCAGCGCTTGAGGTTGTGGAAGAAGAGCGCCTGGCTGAAAATGCTGATCATTTGGGGAAGATCATGAGAAATGAGTTGAGTAAAATTGATTCACCAATGATTACCACAGTTAGAGGAAAGGGATTGCTCAATGCAATAGTTATAAAGCCCACTAATGGAAAGGTGGCATGGGATGTTTGCCTTGCCCTGAAAGATAATGGATTGCTTGCCAAGCCAACCCACGATGATATCATTCGTTTTGCCCCACCATTGATAATGACAGAGGAGCAGTTGATGGAATGTGTGGAGATAATCAAAAAGACGATACTTTCTTTTTAGTTTTCTTTTTCATTGATTTTATTAAGAGTAGTCTCATTTTTCTGGAAATCCACGGCATAAATGTTGTGCTACAGCGTACCCAAAGTCACCACCATCACCGCCTTAGCCGTATGCACCCTGTTCTCTGCCTCATCAAAAACTATTGAAGCATCTGATTCAAAAACATCATCAGTTACTTCCATGGCTTCCAGGCCAAATTTCTGATAAATCTCTTCTCCGATTTTTGTTTCGTGATTATGAAATGCGGGTAAGCAATGGAGGAACTTCACACCGGGATTGCCTGTCATCTCCAAAACCTGTTTATTTACCTGGTAGGGTTTCAGTAGTTTTATCCGTTCAGCCCAGGCCTCTGCCGGTTCACCCAATGACAACCAAACGTCTGTATATAGGAAATCACAATCTTTGACCGCTGTCTTTACATCGTCAGTGAGCAAGATCTTAGCGCCTGTTTGTTTAGAAATTTCCCGGGCTTGAACCACCAATTTTTCATCAGGCTGCAGGTTTTGCGGGGCAGCAGCTCTGAAATCCATGCCCATTTTTGCAGCGCCTATCATTAAGGAATTTCCCATATTGTTTCTCGCATCACCCAAAAAACAAAATTTTATCTGGTCAAGTGATTTTTGTGAATGTTCTTTCATAGTCAGCAGATCTGCAAGCACCTGGGTAGGATGGAACTCATCTGTCAGGCCATTCCAAACAGGTACGCCTGCGTATTCTGCCAATACTTCCACTATTTCCTGGCCAAAGCCGCGGTATTCAATACCATCATACATTCTGCCTAATACCCTGGCAGTATCTTTCATGGATTCTTTGTGACCAATCTGGGAGCCGGTAGGCCCGAGATAAGTAACGTGTGCTCCCTGATCGTAAGCAGCTACTTCAAAGGCACACCTGGTACGTGTTGAGCTTTTTTCAAAGATAAGGGCGATGTTTTTTCCTTTTAATCTCTGCTGCTCGTTTCCAGAATGCTTTTCCTTTTTTAATTCAGCAGAAAGGTCTAATAGAAACTTTATCTCTTGAGGGATATAATCCAATAGCTTAACAAAATTTCTCTTCTTTAAATTATTAATCATATTTTATTTTTTCATATTCTGTATATGTTTTCTTATTTTTTCAAGATAAAAAATATGTATCTGGTCTTTTTTTCTATTAGCTAGCTGTTTTACTTTTATTAAGTCATCATAACTAAGAACTTTTACTTCTATATGCATATACTTATAATTTTTAGCTCTTTTAACAACTTCATCAAAAGATAGATTACCCATTATAGTAGCAGCGGACATAAAATCAACTTTACCAAAACCATCTCTATTCCAAACAGGTATTGAATTGACATTGATTTCTAACAAATCTTTTATCTTTAATTTTGATGTATTATAACCAAGTTCTTTAATAATATCAAATATTTTTTCTGCATTTTCTTTTGTTGGGTTGTACCATATATCCATATCTTTGGTACTATATTCATATCCATGATATATAACTGCATACCCTCCAATAATGATATATTCTACTTTTTTTATATTAAGAATTTCAAGTATGTTAAGATAAAATTGATTTTCAGTCATTTTCGATCTCAAAACTTCTTTTAATTTTTTGGAAATAAGCAATACGTTCCTTGAAAAATTCATTAACAAATTCTTTCATTTCAATAACTTCTCTAATTCTTTCTTCAGGGCTTTTTGCTGCCATTTCTTTCAATTCTTCTTCTTCAGTTTTTTTTGAACTAATTTTTCTAACTATATTTTTATTTATGGTATTCATAGTTAATTCTTTTTTAATATTTTTCAAAGATATTAATTAATAACTTTGTACCAAAACATGTCTTGTCTTGTCCTAATTCTCATAATTCAAAGTTATTTTTGTCCCATACGATCTATCTTCCAGCTTTGTTGCCTCTGTAATCACGCTTTTTTTACCTCCATGCCTGATAAAATACAATGCTGCAATGATCTTTGGTTTCATATTTCCTTCTCCAAACATACCTTCTTCCAAATATTTTTCGGTATCAGCTTTATCAAGAAATTCGACTTTTCTTTCATCAGGCTGGTTGTAATTAATATAAACATAAGGGACATCGGTCAAAATGTAGAATTCATCTGCATTGATCCTGCTTGCCAAAAGAGCGGACGTAAAGTCTTTATCAACCACTGCCTCAACAGGATGAAGATATTTATCTTTTCCAATAGATACGGGAATACCCCCTCCGCCAACAGCAATTACAATAGCCCCCTGTCGTGCAATAGTTTCGATTGAATTCCTGTTAAATATTGAAATGGGTTTAGGAGAAGGTACGACCCTTCTCCAGCCTTCTTTTTTTTTCGGAGTTTCTTTAAAGCTCCAGCCTTTTTCTTTTTTAAGTTTTCCTGCTTCCTGTGCTGAATATGTAACACCAATCCTTTTTGTTGGATCATCAAAAGCTTCGTCATTTTTATCAACGATTACCTGGGTTACTATTGTTACAACATCTTTTTCAATATTATTCTTATAGAGGATGTTTCTTAACACTCTTTCGATCATATATCCAATGCCCCCCTGTGAATCAGCAACGCATATATCCAAAGGCATCTGGGGAATATTGTAAATTTGCTCCCCGGCATCATTCCTCATGAGTATATTGCCAACCTGTGGCCCATTACCATGGGTTATTACTATATCATAACCCTCTTTTATTAAATAGATCAAGTTAGATAAAGTATCCGTTGCATTTTTTTCCTGCTCATCTATGGTCCCTGTTTGATCATCTCTTAATAACGCATTTCCTCCGAGGGCAATTACAGCTAGCTTGTTATATCGAAATTTCAATGTTTTAAAATAAAGTTTATTTTAAATTTATCTTTTCTGCATTTAATAATCAGGTTCTTGGTTCTGGGTACTTGGTTCTTGGTTGTAGATACTCATTGTCACTCCGCTTTTCAAGTACCCAGTGCCCAGTAACTAACTTATTATTTTTACTTCATTCAATTTTTAGTAATTTCATTTTTTAATTCAATTTACAACGTTATGTTCTTCATACAAAAATAGTGTTTATATTTGGGATGTAAAGAAAACGATTTTTTTCTAAAAACAAAACGATGAATCAATATAAAGAATATTCAATTAATTGTAATTTTAATACAACAAATTTAAAAAAAAATCGTATTAGTTTTTTATTAAGTATATAATTATTACTTTTGTGCCGACCATTTTAAAAAAGATGTTCCATTTTCACTGTAATACAGTCTTAGTGAGAAATTTTTAAACTTTGTAAATTAAGAACCCGAAGATATGAAAAAAATATTTTTTGCAGCGGTACTGCTTGCTTTCGCTATGGCTTCCTGCAGACCACATACTTGTCCGACTTATATGAAGAATGATCCTGGGAACCAGGATATCAGGGTTAAAACGCAAACTACGATTGAGAACAGAGCTTAATTTTGTTAATTCGATTTGCATCCCGGAGCTATTATCAGAGGATGATGAAATCTTATTACCTTGAGAGTACTTAAGTTTTATCTGATAACAGTTGCACTTCATGAGATATGGTAAGTAAAAGTTGAGTTGTCCGGAAATCCCATAACCCCGCATAAAAGAAATGCCTCTTAAAATTTTAGGCATTTCTTTTGTGCGGGGTTAATTATTTAATTAAATTCTAATTCCTGACAATCCCTAACCTGCTCAAATTCTGATTCCAATCACTAAGACATCATCTAGCTGTTCTTCTTTATTTTTCCATTTTTCAAAAGTTTCATCCAATATTTCATGTTGTTTTTCCATTGAATGATGCTGTATTTCAATGAGCAAATCCTGGAACCTTTTATAGGTAAATTTCTTTCCTTCAGGGCCTCCAAATTGGTCTGCATAGCCGTCTGAAAATATATAGTAAGTATCACCATTTTTTATCTTTATATGGTGGTTTGTAAATTCTTTATCCTTGCCCACTTTATACATGCCGATAGAAAATCTGTTTCCTTTGAATTTTTGTAACTGTTTATCCCTGATCAGGTAAAGCGGATTATACGCACCGGAAAATTGTAATTCTTTTTTGTGTAGATCAATTAAACAGAGCGCTATATCCATACCGTCTCTTGCTTCCCCTTCCTTTCCTTTTTGTTTTAAGGCATTAACTATACCATCGTTCAATGCGCCCAATATTTTTGCTGCATCTGTAATTCCTTTATTATTTATTACTTCATTTAACAGATCATGCCCAATCACGCTCATAAATGCTCCAGGTACACCATGGCCTGTGCAATCTACTGCGGCTATGATAATAGCCCCCCTACCAGCCCCCTCTAAATTCCCCTCGCCACTACTCCTTGCCGAATCGGTGAATATGTGAATCGGTGAATCGGTGAATTGTTTCTTTTTTCTTCTCTCCGTTTCTCCGATTCCTCGTTTCTCCGATTCAGGGGGGCTTGGAATTAGAGGGGGGCTGAACCAATAAAAATCTCCACTCACAATTGCTTTGGGCTTAAAGAGAATAAAAGAGTGTGGTAAAACAGTTTGAATTTCTTCAGGATCCGGAAAGATTGCTTCCTGAATTTGTTTTGCATAATTGATGCTGTCTGTAATGTCTGTATTCTTCTGCTTTATTATTTCTTCAGCATTTTTTCTCTCTGTGATATCAGTATCTATAGCCACCAATTTCTTCAATGTCCCATTTTCGATAATGGGCGTAAGTGTAGTCTGTACCCATATCTCGTTGCCATCTTTGGTGCTATTCTTTACTTCATACACTACCGAACTCTTTTTATTAATACAATTATCAATCACTTGTTTTATTTCAGGATTATTGCTCATTTCCATCATTGTTTCCCCTTTTTCTTTTTTAAATTCCTCCAGAGTGTAACCCATCATTTTTGCGAAACCTTCATTAGCCCATTCCAATTTTCCTGCCGCATTAGCGATTAATACTGCGTTATCAGTTTTGCTCGCCACAATAGAGAGTTTTTCTAATTCCTTCTTTTGCCTTGAAATCTCTTGAGTTCTGATCTTAACTTTTTGTTCAAGTAATCTTTTTTCCCGTTTCAGGTTTCTTTCACGTATCTTAATGTAGCTAATAATACCTCCTAAGCCTGTAAATCCAAATCCTAAATAAAACCATAATGTCTGCCACCAGGGGGGGGAAATATTAAAGCTAAATATTGTTGGCTTTTTATTCCATATTCCATCATTATTGCAGCTTTTTACTATAAAGGTATACTCTCCATGAGGCAAATTTGAATAGGTGGCTTCTTTTCTTTGTGTAATGGGCGACCAATTTTTGTCAAATCCTTCTAATTTCCATTGATATTTTACTTTTTCCGGTATTGTTAAGCTGATACCAATAAATTGAAATGTCAAATGATTTTGATCATGGGGAAGATCTAAGCCTAGAGGCAAACCGGTTTGATAGCTTATTGTATCAGAATAACCAGACCAGTTAAAATCCTCAAAGAAGAGCTGCAATTTGGTGATATGGGTAAGCGGCTCTGTTTTGTTGGATATATCCAATTTAGGATCATATTTAATGGCTCCTTCAACAGTGCCAAACCAGATATTTCCATTGCTATCCTTATATACAGCATTATGACTTGTCTCAATTCCTCTGAAACCTTCTAACTTTCCAAAGTGCTTCACCTTTTTAATAGGACTTGCTTTGATATAAAATTTATCAATTCCTTTATTAGTACCTACATATAAATAGCCATTATCATCAAATATCATTAAATAAGGAGTATCTGAACTTAAGCCATCCCTGGTAGAATAATTTCTAAAGGTACCTTTCGGACCGATATATGAAGGATATGTATATTTAGATATTCCATGGACTGTTCCAAACCACAAACTACCCTCATTATCTTCAACTATTGACAGGATGTAATTATTTGGTAAACCGTCATCAGTAGTAAAATTTTCAAAAATAATACTATCATTCTCAAAAGATGAAACTTTACACCTTGAAAGACCATTTGATGTGCCGATCCAAAGATTACCTTTGTTATCCTCGCATATTGCTTTAATAGAATTAGCCGTTAGGCCATCATCAGTAGTATAGCTTTTAAATTTGCTCATACTACCGTTCAAGTTGAGTTTGGAAAGACCACCAAAGGTGCCTGCCCACAAATTTTGCTGACTATCCTCAAAAAGTACCATGACTGATGTTACAGGTGCACCTGGTGGGGCTAATAATCCATCTTTTTGGCTGTAAATTTTAATTACAGGTTTCCCACCTTTCGTTTTGGGTAGTGTATATTTTACCAGGCCGTCACGTGTTCCGATCCAAACGCTGCCTTTGGAATCTGAGAGCATTGACCAAATAGAGTTACTGGCTCCAAAGTACCCTGGCATAAAAATTTCAAAACCTTGATATTTGGCTGGATTATGCATGGTAAGATATGCTGGATTAGTATGAATTGGATGAAATTTTGCAATTCCGGCTACTGTACCAAACCAAATATTGCCCTTTATATCTTCTGTAATTGCCCTAACATTGTCGCTACGCATTCCATGCAATGTAGTATATGTTAAAAACATTTTACCTTTATACTGTGTTATTCCTTTTCCGTAGTTTCCCATCCATATATTACCTTCCCTATCTTCACACATCGAGAGAGCTACACCTCTTGCAAACCCGTTTAAGTGACTAAATCGTTCATGATTCTTTCCATCAAATTTGATGGCAAGTGCAGATCCTCCACTTGACCAGATATTACCTTTCCGGTCTTGCAATAATGCCCAAATATTACCCAACATTTCTGGTGTGGATAGTGTTAAGCTTTCAAGCTCCTGCAATAAATTTGAAGAATAATTTACTATCACTTTTGATATCCTGTCATAGAGAGCAATCCACAAAAAACCATCTTTATCTTCCAATATTTTGCTCACGCTTTGAGGAGCATTCGCATTTTCAAGAGTGTAATTTTCAAACATATACAAAGGCTTCTTGCGATTACCAGCTATTTCGCTGCTGATCTGTATGAGTTTCGAAATACCATTTCTTGTAGCAAACCATATATTTCCTGCCCGGTCCTCAATAATATCATTAATGGTATTGTTGGCAAGTCCATCTTTGGAAGTAAAATTATCAAGGTAGCTATTAAACTCTGAGCCATCACGGGTTTTTAGAAATGGAGCATTTGATGAAAGTTTTGAAATACCCTCTGTTGTCCCAAACCAAATATTGCCTTTGGAATCTTCAAAAATGGCGCTGATGCTGTTACCGATCAGCCCGTCATCAGTGGTTATGCTAACAATGTTGATAGAGTCAGCTTTGTATGAAGATTTAGGATGAAAAGTAGAAATTCCCATGTTGGTTCCAATCCAGATATTTCCTCGTTTATCCTCCATTATTTTTGAGGTACGGTTTGTGATAAGCCCTTCATAGGTAGTGTAATTTTTAAAACTCCTGCCATCATATTTTGATACGCCTCCATCAGTTGCCATCCAGATATTACCATCTCTATCCTGGATGATGTCGTAGACGGTAGCTTGTGCCAAACCATCTTCTACTGAGTAGATGCGGGTATTGTGGAGTTGGGCCTTTAATTTCACCCCGTTAGATAATATTAATAAAACTAATAATATTGATAGTAATTGTTTCATCTTAAAATATTTCTATTTTTTCTTTTAACAAAATAGGAATTGTGGTATTGATACTCCCTCCACGAGTCATTTGCAGTGCATTTGCATGCAAAACATCCATGATCGGGTTATCATCAGTGAGTATGATCCCTTCACTAAAATCATAATCATCAATAAATATATTTTGACCTGTGAGGAAACTAAATGGGTCAGCAAACCTATCCCGTCTTTCAAATGAATACGAAGTTAAATCAATACCACCTTTACCGGCAGGCTTCATGCTAGCAAAAAACATTAATTCAGAAATTAGTTTCCAGTCATTTTGGGTGTTAATAAGCTTGTGATAAAACCCTGATTTTTGCAATGTTTTACCAATTGACTTTGCGGCTAAATCATGTTCGCCTTCAAGTACATTTTGATAATGAAGAAAAACGATACCGTCATCATTTAAAATAGATTGTAGCTCTTTAAAACACTCTACAGTATAAACATTAGAGGGCTGATTTTCTCCGGCACTCATATCAAGGACGATAATATCATATTTCTTTTTACAGGTTCTAATATAATGCCGGGCATCATCGGTATAAACCTTTACATTGTGGGTCATATAAAAATGTTTCCAGGCAAGGTATTTCATCCTCCTGTCTATTTCCACTGCGTCAATATTAAATCCAAGGAAGTTGAGCTCATTTACAAGATTACCGCCACCCAATCCGCAGATCAACACCTTTGAACCTGCTGGTTTGAATGAGGAATAAAAGGCAATCCTGTGTATGTATTTCCACTGAGACCGGCCTGTTGGTATATGCATAAAGGTTTGGGATATATTATTGATGTGTAGGGAGCGTTTTTGTGTCTTTTTATCGTCTGCAATCATTACCTGCCCTAATAAACCATCGCTTCTGTGTACTATTTTTATGTGGGAATGTCGTTTTTGTTTTTTGGGATTTAAATAGGCAGCTGCTGTTATAAAAATAAAAAATATAATACCCAGTGTAACTAAGAATTTTCTGTTCATTATAAAATAGGATAAGGAAATAATTGCCAATACAACGACATTAGTTACGATACTTACTTTCAATCCATAAATTGGAAGAATATAAAATCCTGTTAAAAAAGTTGTTATTATACCGCCTGCTGTTGAAACAGCATAAACATTACCAGCAATATTACCTGCATTACTTATCTTTTCAGTAATTAATTTGATTATAACCGGTGATGTCATCCCAAAACAGACCAAGGGTGGAAACAGAAATGAAGTGCAAGAAATAATCCCGCCTGCCATATATCCCCAATCCAGCGTGCGTATCATTACAAGATTTCCCCAGAAAGGCATTATTACAACCAGCATCGTTGCAAGCAGCAATAAATAAAACAAAGTATTTGTTTGAGGGAATTTTTTAGAAACAAGACCACCTAAAAAGTACCCTGAGGTCAATCCGGCTAAGGTAATGCCAATAACAGATGTCCATACGTATAAAGAATTGCCATAAAAGGGCGCTTCCATTGCAGCTCCAAGCAATTCCACGTTCATTACAGAGGCTCCTTCTATAAAAGCGATCAGGTACAATATATTACCTGATAATGACTTTTTGTTATTTTCCATAATTAATACACAGATTACACAGATTTAAGACATATATTTGTAAAACTAATAGAAATCTTTGAAAAATTCAAATAGTGGCAAAAAAAAATTGCCACGAAGACACTAAGGCACAAAGAAACACAAAGATAATTTTAACCACAGATTACACAGATTTATTATAAAAAACTTTGTGAACCTTTGTGCCTTCGTGTCTTTGTGGCAAGATTTGTGGAAAAAATGAAAATCCTTGCTATCGGAAGAAATTATTTAAAACACATTGATGAGCTCGGCAACAAAAAAGCGGAAGAACCTGTTGTTTTTATCAAACCGGATACAGCGCTTTTAAAAGATAACGCATCATTCTTTTATCCGGATTTTTCTACTGAAATACACTATGAAGTAGAATTAATAATAAGAATTAATAAAGATGGCAAAAACATTGATAAAAGATTTGCCCGTAATTATTACAACGAAATTGGCGTTGGTATAGATTTTACCGCAAGGGACCTGCAGCAAAAAGCCAAGGAGAAAAGATTGCCTTGGACTTTGTCAAAAGGATTCAACGGTTCTGCTCCGGTCTCAAATTTTCTCCCGTTGGAAGAATTTGATGATATAAACAACATAGACTTTAGTCTTAAAGTTAACCATATACTCAAACAAAAAGGCAACAGCCAAAATATGATCTTCAGTTTTGACTATATTATCTCCTATATTTCAACATTTATTACCTTTAAAAAAGGAGATATTGTATTTACAGGTACACCCGAAGGCGTTGGTCCAATCCATATCGGTGACAAAATTGAGGCCTACATTGAGGATAAAAAGATGCTGGCGTTTGATGTTCGGTAGCGTAATAAGGAAATAAAGAAATTGGTTATTGGTTGGGTGGTCGGTTGGTTATAGTTGAATAGTTTTTAGTTCTGGTTTTATAGTTGTTTAGTTTGTTGCTCATCGTGCTCCTCCCGAGTACTCGGGACTGGTTTTAAAGGGTTGGAGTGGGGGTACGAATAATCTGGCAGCCTGCTATTCAGTCTCTATTCGTACCCCGACTACAACGCATAATCCCAGCAGAGTGGGAGCACGAGTAGCTACCGTTAAATGAAGCAAACCAAAAAACTAAAAAACTAAAACCAATAACTAAATAACCATAACTAAAAACTAACAAACTAATAACTAATGATAATGAAGCAATTATTTTCAACTCTATTTATTATAGTTATAATAACAAATATCTATGCTCAAACAACTATAACCGAGATAAAGCAAACATCTATCAATCTACGTGCCGGCTACCCGCAAGATTTCTTCCAGTTTCCCATTATGCCAAATCAACAAAATTTTTTATCCGGGAACATGGGAGAAATAAGGGGAGATCATTTTCATGCCGGCATTGATATCAGAACTGGCGGAAAAACAGGATTACCGGTATATGCGGTAGCGGATGGATATGTTTACAGGATCAAAATTTCTTCAGGAGGCTATGGAAATGTATTATACATTGCTCATCCTGCTCATCCCGAATCCCCGGGATCACCAAAAGGTTACATTAGTGTTTATGCCCATCTTGAAAAATTTGATGGGCCCATTGCAACTTATGTAAGGAAGAAGCAATATCAAAATGAAAGTTTTCAAATCGAATTATTTCCTGACGCCAGACAATTTCCAGTAAAAAAAGGTCAGCAAATCGGACTTTCAGGCAATAGCGGCTCATCAAGAGGCCCGCACCTGCATTTTGAAATAAGAGATGATACAGAAAAGGCATTAAATCCTTTGTATTTTGGTTTTGATGAAATAAAAGATAATATTCCACCACGTTTTTATAAAATAGCGCTTCGTACGTTAGATATCAGATCAAGAATTAATGGTGAATTTGGAAGGTTGCAATTTATACCAATAATCTCAGACAAAAGCTCCCTAAAAGAAGGAAATAAAGGAAATAGGGGAGAAAAAGAAGGAAAGCAGTCAGCGTATATTATAGAAGAAACGATTAATGTTACCGGCTTAATTGGTATTGAAATAGAATCTTACGATCAGGTAAATCGTTCAAGACGTAAAATGGGAGTAAACTTTATAGAGTTAATGATAGATGGTACACTATTATACCGTTATCATCTGGAAAAATTAAATTTCAACAAAACAAAAAATGTTAAAGTCCATATAGATTACGAAACAGCACTCAGAGAAAAGAGAAAATTTCAAAAATGTTACCTGGCAGATGGAAATGACTTAAAATGTTATCGTACGTTTGGTTTATTACCGGAACAGGCAGGACAAAAGGGGAAAATATTTATCAATGATACCCTGTTGCACGATGTAACGATCCGTATTTATGACGCTTATTATAATAGCGCTCAGATAAATTTAACTTTAAAAGGAGCGCCTTTAAAATTTGATATACACGGGCCTTTTCCACCACCATCTACTACCATCCGTTATAATGTGTTTGAAAATATTCTAAAAGTATCAGCAAAAGGTTTTTCTAATTATAATTCACCTGCACAAATATTTACCGGCAAATTTAAATACGAACTTGATGTAACCTATCATAAAAATAATGAAGTTGTCTGGTTGTGGGACTTACGTAAAGGCCTTCCCGATTCAATGGATCTTTGTGGTATTACAAAAAAAATGACTTTTACTGAAATCATACCTTCAAACACTGAATTTTATTTTGACAATGAAAAAATGAGCATCTATTTCCCCAAAAAAGCTCTTTTCGACACTTTATATTTACAAATCATCTCACCCCCCAAGTCTCCCTCTGCTAAAGGAGAGGGGGACTTCTCCGCCTTGCAAAGCAATATGGCGCATGAACAAATCTATGAGATCAATGACCCGGCTGTTCCATTATATAAAAATATTTACATTACTTTAAAGCCAAAGCGTGAGGTGTTTGATAAAGCCAAGACCCGTGTTTATTATATTGAGGGAAAGGACAAATACGCTTATACCGGGGGAGTTTGGCAAGACAATAAAATAAAATTCAAAACCCGGCATTTAGGTAAATTTGTTTTATTAGCAGACACTATAGCCCCCATAATCAAGGTAATTATTAAAAATAGTCAGGAAGTCAAAGTAAAGATTGACGATGATCTTTCTGGTATAAAAAGTTTTATTGCAAGGGTCAATGACAAATGGTTGTTAATGAATTATGACCACAAAAGTAAGCTGCTTTGGTCAGAAAGATCAGATAAAAAAGTACCGCTTAAAGGAGAATTTAAAATTACTGTAACAGATAATGCGGGAAATGTTAGAACACAGATTACACAGATTTGAGAGATAGATTAGGGTTAGCTGTTAGCTGTTAGCTGTTAGCTGTTAGCAATAGATTTGATAACACAAAATCAAAATGAAGAACTTTAGAAGATTGAAAATTTGGGAACGAGGAATGGAATCTGTTAGCTTTTAGCTATTAGCTTTTGGCTTTTAGCTAACAGCTAACAGCTTTTTGAACGGTTGCATGAAGAGCAACGCATGATCAACAGTTTCATTATTACACTGAAATTAACGGGCTAACCCTAACAGCTAACAGCTAACGGTTATTATCCAATATCTCACCCTGCGGGTGACCAGCCGAAGGCTGGCAATATCATACATCAAACATCCGGATTCCCATCATCCCAACAATATCCCTGCGATCGTAGCGGTAATCAGAGAGACAATGGCTCCTCCGAACATGGCTTTAAGCCCTATTTTAGCAAGGTCGGTTTTTCTCTTTGGAGATATGGCGCTGATACCACCGATCTGAATACCTATAGAAGCAAAATTGGCAAATCCACACAGGGCATAGGTTGATATAATAACGGCTCGCTGGCTTAAGACACCCTCCTGCATATAAGAGGTTAAGGTACCATAGGCAACAAATTCGTTCAGGGATAATTTAATTCCGATCAAATTGCCAACATAGGCGGCATCTTGCCAGGATACGCCCATCAAAAAGGCGATGGGCCTTAAAACAGTGCCAAAAAGCGTTCTTAATGATCCGGGAAAATAACCTGAATATTCTCCTTCTGCAGGAGACATACCACGTCCTACATAATCGTAATGTTCTCCGCTAAAAATTTTAAAATCTATCCAGTAATCAACTTTATTAAGGATTAGATCAGCAACAGCAATCAATGCAATAAAGCCAATTAACATACCACCAACGTTCACAGCTAACTTCAACCCGTCTGTGATACCATTGGTGGCCGCCTCAATAGGATTTTCTCCCACTTTAATATCGGGTAATTTTAGATCACCTGCTGTTTGTGAATGCTGCAGCTCAGGGTAGATTATTTTTCCAACAACCAAAGCCCCGGGTGCGGCCATAACACTTGCAGCAATAAGGTGTCCTGCAGGGATGCCCATTGCGATGTATCCTGCCAAAACGCCACCGGCTATGGTAGCAAAGCCGCCTACCATTATGGTTAAGAGCTCTGAGCGTGTCATGTTGTCAAGAAAAGGTTTGATCAAAAGAGGCGCTTCGGTTTGGCCTACAAAAATGTTAGCACTGCAGGAAAGCGTTTCTGCCCCACTGGTACCAATAGTCCATCGCATAAATTTACTTAATGCTTCAATAACTACTTGCATCAATCCAAAATAATAAAGTACGCTCATCAAACCACCAAAAAAGATGATTGTAGGCAGTACCTTAAAAGCGAACTGGAATCCAAATCCGGGCCAGAAAGAATTCGTGTCAGGGAAGAAGTAATTTGGGTCAGCTAAATTGCCAAATAAAAACTTTGCTCCATAATCTGAGAGGCTCAAAAAATAGGCAACCTTAGTACTGAGGGAATCAAAAATTCTCTGACCATGCAGATCATTTACAATCAGGTAAGCTACACCTCCGATAAGTAACAGTACCCCTGCATATTTTTTGATAACTGTGCTTAATTTGAAGGAGGTATTTTTCTTGAACTGATCTTTTAAGATAAAGATAATGATCAATGAAGTTAGTATACCCATCCCAACAAAGCTCCACCAATCATCTTTCAATACGATAACAGCAAACAGAAATTGCAGCCCTATTCCCCAGAAAATCTGTCTAAAATTTATTTTTCTTTTATGGTATGATAATAGCCATGCAATAAATAGAATGGAGATAAGGCCAACTACGTTGATGAAATTCATTAATAATTTAGTTTCTTTTACTCAACTCGTCCCTCACCCGTGCTGCGTTTTCATAATCTTCTTTTTTCACCGCATCATTCAGGAGCGCTTTTAATTGTTCGGCAGTCATATCTTTCAAATCCTTTACGCGAGGTGGTTGCGCTTTACGTATTTTTCTCTCGCTGAATTCCCCCTGTTCACTTTCAGGTTCTTCACTCAAAATGATACCGGCTTCTGACAAGATTTCCTCAAAAGTGTAAATGGGTACGTTGAAACGCAAGCCTATGGCGATGGCATCAGAAGGCCTGGCATCTATATCAAAAGTCTTCTTTCCGTTAGCACATACGATCTTAGCGAAAAAAATACCTTCTTTAAGGTTGGCAATGACTATCTCTTCAATAGAAAACTTGAATTTAAGAGCAAAAGATTTAAACAGGTCATGGGTCATAGGCCTGCTTGGAGTGATCTTTTCCATTTCAATAGCGATAGCTTGCGCTTCAAACATGCCAATGATAATGGGCAGCCTGCGGTTTCCTCCTTCCTCTCCCAAAACCAGCGCAAACGATCCTGTTTGAGACTGGCTTGACGAAAGCCCTAAAATTTCCAACTTTATTTTTTTATCCAATTTGTGAATTTGTTTTTGATTACGATACGAATAGGGTATAATGCTAATATACTAATTTATACTAATGATACGAATATTTTTACTCTGCTTCTTAATATAGATTTCTTTATTAGTATCATTAGTATTCATTCGTATATTAGCATTTTATTATTAGTATTATGATTATTTCTTCAATTTCTTAGCCGCTTCAATCAGCTTAGGTACTACCTGGAAAGCGTCTCCCACAATGCCATAATCGGCTGCTTTAAAAAACGGAGCTTCCGGGTCTTTATTGACCACTGCCATCACTTTGGAAGAATTTACTCCCGCTAAATGTTGTATTGCCCCGGATATTCCTATAGCCAAATATAAATTGGGGCCAACCGTTTTCCCGGTTTGGCCAACATGCTCATCTTCCGGCCGCCAGCCTGCATCAGACACAGGTTTGGAGCAGGCTGTAGCTGCTCCCAATAATTCAGCCAATTCTTCGATCATGCCCCAATTTTCAGCGCCTTTTAATCCCCTGCCGCCTGACACTACAATATCTGCCTCAGTGACTGACAATTTAGCTTTTGACTTTTTAACTTCTTTTACGGTTTCTTTGAAATATTTATCTTCTAACTTGGGTTCGTAGGTTTCTATTGAAGCCGAACCGCCTGATTCGGTGATCTTATATGAATTAGGTTTGACAGATAATATCTTAAATTCATTTAATAGCGCTACATATACGAAACCTTTACCTGAATATACGCTTCTTTTAACTACTAAACCTTTCTTTACTTCAGGAAGTTCCACTACACCTGCGCCATAGCTTGCGTTGAGCTTTGTCGCCAGGCGGGAGGCAATTGCCTGCCCGTTAAAAGTATGGGACAAGATCAAAGCTTTTGCCTGCTCTTTCTCTGCTATTTGAGCAATGGCAGATGCGTATCCCTGGAGCGAAAATTGTTTCAGCTTTTCGCTTTTTACGCTGATCACTTTTTGGGCTCCATATTTTCCGAGATCTTTCAGATCCGGATCGGATGCCAACCCGATTGAAATGGCAGTAACGTCTGCTTTTAGCAGACCAGCTACATCCGTGGCGTAAGTAATAGCCTCAAATGTAGCTTTTTTAAATACGCCATCCCAATTTTCTGCGAATACTAGTACGGACATTTTTTTGTTCAAATTTAATTAATTATGGATTTTTTTCTTACTCTTTTTTCTTTCTATCAAACGTTTTATTTTCTCTTGTACTTTTGTAAATAATTCATCTTTTACAAGGCTAAACTTTTTTACAATTCTTGCTTGGTGAATAGTAAAAAGTTTATGAGTTTTTATGATTGACCTTTCTGGAAGTGTACCTGTTTCTAAATCCCGGTTGGTTAAAGCAACTGAATAACTATCTTTATATTGACTGCTTGTAATTACACATACTATTACGTCTTCAAAATTCTTGTTATAATCATTATTAGAAATTATTAACACAGGTCGTTTTTTTGTTGCACTTAAATCGGAATATGGAAATGGCACAAGTACGATTTCCTTTTGTTTATAGTTTATCCCAGGCACTTTTTTCATTCTTCCAATTATCGTTGATTGAATATTCAGTTAAATCTTCAGTGTATTCTTTCATAAAAAGACCATATCTATCTTCATACAATAAGTCAATTAACCTATTGAACTTATCTAATAATTTTGTATCTTTTAAAAGCTCAACTCTTTTTTTAAGGTCCTGGTATTCACTTAATGGTATTTGTATCGTTTTCATAAAATATTTTTTTATAATTTAGTTTGTACAAAGATACGAAACTTTTTTCTTTATTAAGAATTGATGTTAAACTCATGGTCGTCTTTTTAAATGTGTGGCAACGTGCAGCGGTATGGCAAGTGCCTGACCTTCCGACCGTTACTTATTTATTTTGCTTGTAATAACTTTCAATTATATAAATTATTTACCAAATTGCAATAAGGGCATTTGCTATACTGCATGTTGGCGGTTCGTGCTTTTGTCATGTCATTCGTTAATACTAATTTTCTTATTGTCTCCGTGTCCATTAATTTTGATTTCCCCAACACGTTCTAAGGTTTTTAAATTCGCCCCAATACTACCAGATAGTTCATTTGTACAACCAAAATGCGAGACACATTTCTTTTTTAATTCTCCCCAGGTAACTATCTTCTCTTCTTGAATATAGTTAAGCATCTTATTTATCAAATTATTGGGATTTTCTAATTGCTTTTTGTAAGCAGCAAAATACTTAGGATGATTTTCCTTGGGAATTGTTTTGCGAGATTGATATCCTGTTTTCTCAGAATTATTGTCGGTACTTGATTTTTCTGGTGTAGTGAATAATCGTGAACTTTCTTGTAGCTTACCTGTGACAAATTTTTCTATTTCAGCAAATTCATAAGTATGTTCCGAATTTTCTAAGTCAGAGTTAAGAAACTCAATAAAGGTTTCTTTTAATCTGTTGGGATTACTAACAATATTGTCCCATGCTGTAATTAATTTGTCACGTTTATCTGAAAGAGTTTTTAATTTAGGAAAGTTGCTAAATGAAATTGTATTTAACCTTGCTTCAATTTCTGCTGTGCTGTCTTTTTCAAAATCAATTTCCCAAATTATTCTGTCGTGTAATTTTGTATCCTCCTCAAATGCTTTGAACAATATCCATTTCATTCCATCTGTCAGTATTCCATATTGCTTGCCTTGATTGGTGCAATATCTTGCAAGTTGTCCGATATGGTCTTTAAGTTTAGGAGAAATCTTTTTTGCTTCAATGTATGCAATATCTTTGTCATTAGTTCTTAATGTATAATCAGGTATATCCTTTTCGTCTGTCGGAGAATTAGGAATAACAAAGTCAGTTGTCCAACCGAGTTGATTTAAAACTGGATCAATAAGATGCATTCTTACTGCGGCTTCATTTTTTTCATAAATGTTTCTGTTTTTAGAAACCTTTGTTTTGTTTTGTTCAATGATGTCATTCATAATATTATCGTTTTTTCAGCATTACCGCCAACTTGTATATATATCCCCTCTTATATAACTTAAATTTACACACCCCATAGAGTCGTGTATATTCATATTTTGTTAATAACTGCGACTTAAAAGTCGCGTCACAAATGCGATTGTTATATTTTAGTTTTTATTTTTTTCAATACAAATTCTTTGATCTTAGTTGCATCCTTTATTGCTAATTCCATATCAGGCATCGTTATATCCAAGTGCGTAGGATATCTTATATCTGCTCCATATTTAGTTAGTCTAATACATTCTTTTTGTATTTTTTTAAAATCAATATTAATGTTGTTGCATTTTTGATTTATTCTTATTAGGTCATGTGTTTTTTTTATTTTTATTTCGTTGTGAACAAGATAACCTTTTAAATACTTTTCTGCACATTGTTGACAATGAAAACAAATAATTTCCAATGGTGCCGGATGCATATTTTTCAGAAAAATGGCGGATTCCAAATCTGAATTTGCTATAAAAAACCACTCATCTACTAATTGTTTTTTATCCATATAAAATTATTCCTTTATTTAAAATCTCATGTTCCATAGTGAAGTGAAACTCAGCTCTCTCTTTAAATTCTTCTTCAGTATAGACCAAAATATCTAAGGAATGAGTATATATAGGAATTAATGCCGTTCTTATCATTGTCAATATATCCAGCTTCCTTTTATTAACATTTGTAATAACACATAGATCTACATCACTATCTTCATTAGTTTTGCCATAAGCATAAGAACCAAATAAAATGATTTTTTCTACTTTTAATGTTTGTGAGATTTTTTTCACAAGTTTGTTTATATCTTCACTGTTATTCATAACTTTAAACTTTAAACTCTTAATTTTGAACTAAATCACTTTCGCCTCGCTATGCAGCAACTCTATCAATTCTTCAGCCTTATCAGCATCAATGAACTTACATCCTTTTTTTGCAGGCGGCAGTTCATAATTAACAACTTCAGTAGCCCCGCCAGTTGGCGGGGCTATGGGTTCAACAACTTTGAGCGGTTTGGTTCTTGCCGACATGATCCCTCTCATAGTTGGAATTCTTGGTTCAGCCATTCCTTCTATAGAGGCTGCTACAAAGGGCAGGGGCGCAGTCAAAACTTCTGTTCCCCCGTCAATTAATCGTTCTACCGAAGCTGTTTTTCCATCAATATCCAGCTTGGTTACAGCAAAAATTGTGGGTATATCAAGTATTTCTCCAAGCATACCCCCGACCTGGGCGCCATTATAGTCAATTGTTTCCATTCCTGTTAATATGATATCATAATTTGCTTCTTTGATATGCTCAGCTATTTGTTTTGAAACAAAAAATGCATCAGCCGGATGAGCATTAATTCTTATTGCATCATCAGCGCCAATGGCAAGGGCTTTGCGGATATTTTGCTCTGCATCAACTTCTCCTACATTGATCACGGTTACGCTTCCTTTAAGGGCGTCTCTTAATTCAATAGCCCTGCTAAGTGTAATTTCGTCATAAGGGTTGATAATAAACTGAACACCTTGCTTATTGAATTCAGTATTATTATTCGTAAATGCTATTTTAGCAGTTGTATCCGGAGTTATGCTTATACATACTAATATTTTCATAACAATTTAATTAAAAAAATGAAGGATTATTTTTTGGGGGGTAAGTTAGAAAAAAAAATATATTAATAAACAAAGTGTCTCATTTTCCTTTTAATTCTTCATACCTAAAACAATCTACCACGTGGTCGTTGACCATTCCAGCTGCCTGCATGTATGCATAGCATATTGTCGGACCAACAAACGTGAAACCACGTTTCTTTAAATCTTTGCTCATGTTATCTGACTCCTCTGTTCGGGCAGGAAGTTCTTTTAGCTCTTTGAACTTGCTGTGTATCGTTTTGTTCTTCGTGAACTGCCAGATGTATTTGTCAAAACTTCCGAATTCTTTCTGAAGCTTGAGAAAAGCCATGGCGTTTTTCACAGCACCTTTTATTTTCAAACGGTTTCTTATTATTCCCTCATCCTCCATAAGTCTTTCGACATCCTTCTCCGTGAACTTCGCAATTTTTTCAGGATTGAAACCATGAAAAGCTTTCTTGAAATTTTCTCTTTTGTTCAATATAGTTCTCCACGAAAGCCCTGCCTGAAATCCATCAAGAATGAGATACTCAAAATGCAGTTTATCGTCATGAACAGGAACTCCCCATTCTTCATCGTGATATTTTATCATTAAGGGTTCTTTCTCTTTTTTTCCTGGCCAAGAGCATCTTTTCTTTTCCATTTATATTTTAAAATCTAAAACGGAGTACTTTCAGAATTCTCTGCATTTTCTCCATCACCATTGATTTTACTTTTTTTAATTATCGTTTTCTGGGTTTCAGTAGCATCATCACTATGTATATCATCGTCCCCCCAGGGGTTGTAACCAGAGTCATTAAATTTTGTAAATTTCTTAATAAATTGTAACTTAATTTCTCCTGTTTGTCCATTTCTATGTTTGGCTACAAGCACTTCAGCCAAACCACTGGTTGAATTACCTTCATTATCTTCAGTAAGCCCATAAAGTTCCGGTCTGTACAGGAAAATTACAAGATCGGCATCTTGCTCAAGACTTCCGGATTCCCGCAGGTCAGCGAGTAGTGGTTTTTTATCCCCTCCTCTATGCTCTACTGCCCTGCTTAGCTGGGATAAGGCAATTACAGGTACGTTAAGCTCTTTAGCCAAATTCTTTAGGGCCCTTGATATGGAAGCTATTTCCTGCTCTCTGTTCCCGGAACCATACTTTTTATTAGTATCGCCAACCATAAATTGCAGGTAATCTACTATTATCAATTTAATATCATGTTTAATTTTCAATCTCCTGCATTTCCCTCTTAATTCCATAATTGATAAAGCGGGCGTGTCATCAACATAAATAGGGGCTTGAGTTAAAGGTTTGATCTTTTCATGTAATTGCAGCCATTCAAAATCTTTTAATCTCCCCTGCCTTATTTTTTCACCTTCTAATTCAGCTTCAGCAGACATTAACCTGTTGACTAATTGGATAGAAGACATTTCAAGGGAGAAAAAAGCTACCGGGAAATGAGAATCTATAGAGGCATTACGCATTGCAGTAAGGGCAAACGCTGTTTTACCCATTCCCGGCCGGGCAGCAATAATTATCAGGTCAGACTTTTGCCAACCGGAAGTTATTCTGTCAAGCTCAGTAAAACCGCTTGGTACGCCTGTAAGTCCATCTTTAAGATCTTTCTTTGCTTCTAACTCTTCAAGCGCTTCTATAATTTTAATATTCAGGGAAGCATAATTCTTTCTGATATTATTTTCAGAAACTTCAAAAAGATTCTGTTCAGTTTTATCCAATAAATCAAAAACATCTATTGTATCCTCATAAGCATCCCTTAATACTTCAGAAGCAATAGTGATCAATTCTCTTTTAATTGCATTCTGAATTACGATGCGGGAATGTTTTTCAATATTGGCTGCAGCATTGACGCGGGTTGTAAGCCCGGTTAAGTAAAATGGGCCGCCAACAGATTCTAATTCTCCATCCTCTCTAAGCTGGTTTGTAATTGTGATCAGATCAACTGGTTCGGATTTTTCAAAAAGGGCGAGGATTGCCTGATAAATTTTTTGATGTGCTTCTTTATAAAAACTTTCTGGCTTGAGAATATCCACTATCTCAGTGAGTGCGTGTTTTTCAAGTAATATTGCACC
This sequence comes from Cytophagales bacterium, assembly GCA_019456305.1. Lineage (NCBI taxonomy): Bacteria > Pseudomonadati > Bacteroidota > Cytophagia > Cytophagales > Cytophagales bacterium. The sequence goes on from VRUD01000033.1 coordinate 43,599, forward strand.
GAGCACAGCCTCTTCAGCTTCAAGGGCTTGGGGAGGGATCTTGCCCATTCCCAATGAAATATCATTTTTCAACGTTTCACTTTTTTTAGAATGTGAAGACGTCTTGGAAGATTTTTTACCTGCTTGCTCTTTTTTACTACTTAATTGCATTTATTTGTTCTTTAAATTCGTACCAAAAGTAAAAAAGTGGATTATGGGGTTAATAACAATTTAGTAACAACTTATTGACAAGGTTATCCACTATGAAATTTTAGTTCATGGTTTTTGGTTATTAGTTTTAGTTATTTGGTTATTAGTTTTAGTTCATTGGTTCAATAGTTTG